>DATDVL010000073.1:0-11286 GCA_035290025.1 Candidatus Nanoarchaeia archaeon | reverse complement strand
TAATAATCGTTGATAAAATCGGAGTGTCTTGTTGCATAGTTTTTGTCCAGGAATACGTTTCGCTATTGCTAATTCTCTTAAGATCTCTTTGTGGGTGATGACACAACCATTTCCTTGTTGTTGTTCTTGTTTGAAGTATGTTGATGCTATGAAACTTGCTAATTTTTTTGGTCTATCTTTCGGATGTTTATTCCCGAAGGTGATATAGACAGGGTCGGGGCATCCTCCTAAGAAGTTTCTGATGATGATTTCTTCTGGTGTGCAGAAGAGGTAGGTGTAGTGGTCTAGTTTTTTTGGTAGTTGAAATGCTGTGGCTATTTTTTTAAGTGCTGATGGTAGGTTCATTTAGAATCCTAGGTTTTTCATTATTTTTTCTTTGCTGAAGGGTTCGAGGTCTTCGTAGTTTTGTCCTATGCCTAGGAAGAGTATGGGTTTTTTGGTGACGTAGCTTACGGATATCATGGCCCCCCCTTTCTCGTCGATGTCTGATTTGGTGAGGATGATGCCGTCAAGTCCTATGGATCTGTTGAATTCTTGGCTTTGTTGTACTGCGTCGTTGCCGACGATTGCTTCTCCGATGAATATTTTCATGTCTGGTTTTGCTACTCTGATGATTTTTTCCATTTCTCTCATCAAGTTTTCGTTGCTGTGTTGTCTTCCTGCAGTATCAATAAGCACGACGTCTACATGATTTGCTTTTCCTGATGATATAGCGTCGTGTGCTACTGCTGCTGCGTCTGCTCCATAGTCATGTTTGATGACTTTAACACCTAATTTTTTTCCGTGTTCTTCTAGTTGTTCTATGCTCGCTGCTCTCCAGGTGTCCCCTGCTGCGAGTAGGCAGCTTATGCCGTTCTTTTTGAGGTAGTGGGTGAGTCGTGCAATAGTTGTTGTTTTTCCTGCTCCGTTGACTCCTACGAATACGATGACGTAGGGCTTGTCTTTTTTGTTTTTGATAAGCTGTATGAGGTCTAATGTTTCAAAGTTGAGTATTTCTTGAAGACTTTTTTTGAGCGTTTCTTCTATCTTCTTCTCGATGTCCCCTCGTGGTAGGGGTTTGTCGACGATTTCTGCTTTCATGTCTTCTTTTATTTTGTGGACGACTTCGTAGGCGACGTTGTTTTCTAAGAGTGCGAACTCTAAGTCAAAGAAGAGTTCTTCAAACTTGTCGCTGCTTATCTTTTTAGTAACTATTTTTTCTTTAATACTTGCAAAGAATCCTTTCTTTTCTTCGGGTGCTTGTTCTCTAACGTCAGGTGTTGCTTCTTCTTTAGTTATTGCAGGTTCTGGTTCTTTAGTAGTTTCCTTTTCTTCAAGTATTTCTTCTGTAGCTTCTCTTTTTGAGAAGAGTTTTGAGAAGAATCCTTTCTTCTTTTCTTTTTTTTCTTCGGGTACGAGCCCAGGTGTAACGACTGTTCCTTGCATTTCTTGTTCTGCTTTTATTCTTTTGAAGTCTTCTTGGAGTACTGCGGGTAATTCTAGTCCTGTTCTGATTTCAAGTTTCTTTTTTTCTTCAGATACAGGTTTTTGTTGTTGCTGTTCTTCTTTAGTAATTGTAGGTTCTTCTTTTTTCTTGGGTGCTGCTTTCTTCTCTTGCTTTTTTGTCTCTTTGGGTTGTTCTTGTACTATGACTTCTTCTGTTGTTTCTATGTCTTGGTCTTCTTCTACTTTTTTAGTGATAGAACTGACTGCTTGTTTTATTTTTTCTTTGAGGAATTTAAACATAGTTTGGTCTTTGGCTTTAATACTTTATAAGATTTAGGGTTTTGCTTTAAGAAAAGAGTGTCTTCACGACGTGGGTTGCGTATTGTCCTTTTTCCAGGTCGAATTCTAGGGTGCATTTGTAGTTGCCGTGATGTTGGTCTTTTTCCCAGTGGTAGGTTAAGTTCGTTACTGTTGTGTACATTTTTCTTTCGTTGCCTTCGCTTGCAAGTTCAGGTATTTTTTTCATTTTGAAGTCTTCTTGTGTTACGCCTTCTTCTTGTAGGAGTTTCTCGTATGCTTCTTTTATTTCTCCTGTGTAATCAGTGAGGTAGCCTAGAACGGGAACAGTTGTGTATATTTGGGTTAATCGTTGTACGATAGTGTTCCACAGGTGGCTTTGGTAAGCGCAGAGTATAAATCGTAAAATACGTCTGTTGACAGTTCGTAGTGCTCCTATGTAGTTGTTGTCTTTTACAGTAAGTTTGAAGTGTTCGCAGAGTAGGGTATAATTTCCTTGGAGTAATGCTTTTCCTAGGGGTATGTTTTGTTCATCTTTTCCGAAGCGTTGATAATCAAAGAGGTTGAGTATTTTTTTGTCTGCAGGGATATCCTTTTGTTCTTGGATGTCACGTACGACTATTTTGAAGTGGTTTCCTTGGAGTTGTCCTAGGGTTATGCGTTCTTGGAGGTAGCCAATGAAGGTTATTTCCATGTTTTTGATGTGGATGGTTTCTAGTTGTTCTTTGCTTACTTGGTATGCTGATGCATATTGTTCTGTTACGCCTCGTTTGTCTTTCATGCCTGCTATGCCTAATCTTCTGATATCTATGTTGAGTGCTTTTCCTAGTGCGAAGAGTGCTTCCATGGTACCCCATTCTTTTTTCTTGAGTTTGAAGCAGCTGTAGTTTCCTTGGGGTACTAGGTTGAGATGGTTTATTTCTTGTACGATGAAGTCTTCGGGTACTTGTTTGAGTATCATGGTTTTTCCATCATGAGTAATGTGTGATAGGCGTTTATTTTGCATATGCCATTGGTTGTTTTTGCTTGGAGTCGTTGTCGAAATTCTTCTTTTCTTTTTTCAGGGACGTTGAGAAAGTAAGAGATGAATGTTATGGCTTGTTCCAGAGGCAGTTCATAATGTGTTTCAACGTCTTTTCGCGTGACAGTTATACCATTTTTGGCAAGATTGAGTACTAGAACGTCTGGTTGTTCTACGGTGAATCCTTCTGCTTTGAAAAAGCTTTCGTGAAGGTCATGCCAGTCTCCTCTTCCGCCGAATACAATGAGACACATTTTTCCTTTCGGGATGAGATGTTGGTACAGATTAGTTATTGTTGGATACCACAGAGGATAAGGGATATAATAGAGTGCATGTGACATCAGAATGAGGTTAAAGGTTTCGGTGAGTGGTGTTTCTTGTATTTTTTGTGGCAGCACAATTATGCCGTTTGCCTGCAAATGTTCGGCAAATTTCGTGTTGGGCTCAATAGCAATGGTTTTGGCAACTTTTTTTGCTATAGGAATAGTTATAGCTCCGTCTCCTGCTCCTACATCCAAAAAGGTTTGCCGAAAAGAAGGCTGGAAGTAGTGCATGACTGCTTCTCTGAGGAGTTGTTTTTCGTCGCTGTAATCAGTGAATAGTCGAAAATGTTCCTTGTATTCATAGTCTTTTCTTCCGATAATGGCTTCTGGCATTTTATTTCTTTGAGTACAATAAAGCTTAATAAGTCTTCCCCATAATCTTTCGTTTATGGCATCTTCTATGACATATGAAGGTTTGTACGAGTCGTTGCGTAAGGAAAAGACCGCTACGGATTTGCAGATGTTGTCTAAGGATTTTTTGAAGTCATTGGTAGAATATGTTGAGGAGAAGGAAGCGTTGGTGAAGTCACAGACTGATCCTTTGGAGTCACAAAAGAAGCAGTTGGAGTTGCATAATATTCGTAAGATGATTCGTGAATTGTATGAGCGTCGAGAGTCCAAGATTTTTCAGTTGGCGTTGTTTTCTTCTCGTACGCATGAGAAGCCTGATCTTTCTCCGTTGTTGTTGGAGGAGAAGGAGTTGTTTCAGATTTTTGTTGATGTGTTGAATGATTTTCGTGATGGTGTGTTAAATAATGTTGTTGCTGGTCGTCCTGCTATGGTTCGTCCTAAGATGAAATCAATGATTGTGTTGTCTTCTGATGATAATAAGTCTACCCGTACGGTTCGTTTGGTGCATGCTGTTCCTAAGTTTGTGGGTGATGATTTGCAGATTTATGGTCCTTTTGAGCCGGAAGATGTTGCTTGTGTTCCCGTGAAGGTTGCTGATGTCCTTATTCAGAAGGGTCGTGCTGAGGGTATTTGATAAGCAAAACCTTTAAAAACAGTTGTCTGGTTCTTTAGTTTATGAAGTTCAATAAAACAGTGAATAGGTATTGTCGTAAGTGTAATAAGCATACGAAGATGGCTATTTCTACTGCTAAGAAGCGTGAACGTTCTTCGTTGTCTCATGGTTCTATTCAGCGCGCGCATAAGCGCGGTTTAGGTATTGGTATGGGTAATTTGGGTAAGTGGGGTTCCAAGCCTCCTATTTCTAAGTGGAAGATGGCGGGTGCTAAGTCTTCTAAAAAGACTGATTTGCGCTACAAATGTTCTGTTTGTAATAAGTCGTGGATGCAGCGTGAAGGTTTTAGAACGAAGAAAGTGGAGTTCAAGCAGGGTTAATCATGGAAATTTTCGAACCATCGTCTCGTTTTGTAAAGTTGCGTTGTCAGAAGTGTAAGAACGAGCAAATTGTTTTTGGTAAGCCTTCTACGATTGTTAATTGTTTAGTGTGTGGTAAGCCTTTGGCTGAACCTTCGGGTGGTAAGGGTCATATTAAGGCAAGAATTCTTGAAGTACTAGAATAACTACTATAAAGTAACAATAAACGATAAACTTATAAATGACAACTACACCAAAAGATTATGGCTGGTTTAGAACGCGTTGTTGATGGAGAAACATGGTTATTTAGATTCTTAGATACATGTTCAGTGATTCCAGAAAAAGAGAGGATGGAAATTATGGAACGAGCAATAAGAATGGATAACAAAGGCAGAAGAGAAAGACGCTGCAAAATTAAAGGTGAACACTATGAAGGGTCATTGTGGGGCACAGGAAAATGGCACTCAGTAGAAGGTTATGGGGGTTACGAATATCGCGCAAAAATAGATACAGACAAAGGAAAGTATAGTCTGGGTATCCTTTTACAGAAAAGAATTGATCCTTCTTGTAATTAACACAACCTTTTTATAACGTCTAGGATAGTTCATCATTATGTATTTCAAGAAGGAAGGGTATCCGGAAGAACATGATCTTGTTTTGTGTACGGTTGAGCGTATTACACCTAACTCTGTTTTCGTGACGTTGGATGATCATGGCCATAAGGAAGGTTTGATTCATGTTTCTGAAATTGCTCCTGGTCGTATTCGTAATATTCGTGATTTTGTTAAGGAAAAGCACAAAGTAGTTTGTTTAGTGCTAACATCAAATAAAGAACGTAACTTGATTGATTTGTCTGTTCGTCGTGTTTCTTTGCAGAACAAGTTAGCAGTTGAGGAGTGGCATAAGCAGGAGATGATTGCTGAGAAATTGTTGGATCATATTGCTAAGACGTTGAAGATGGAAGGTAAGGATTTGTATGAAAAGGTAGGTAAGCAGTTAGTTGCACAGTTTGGTTCGGTCTTCAAGGCTTTCCAAGAAGTTTCTAATAAGGGTGCTGATTTTTTGAAGGTCGTAAAGGCTGATAAGAAGGTGCTTGATCAGATAGTTTTGGTCGTTCGTGAGCGTATTAAGCGTCCTGAGGTAAAGATTGATGCCGTGTTGAATATTCATTCTTTTGCTGCTGATGGTGTTGATCGTGTAAGGTCATTGTTGATGAAGGTGCTAGATGCTGCTCAAAAGTCAAAGTGGGATATTTCTTTTCATTATGTGGGTGCTCCTTCGTTCAAGACCGTTATTGTTGCTCCCGATTTTAAGTCTGCTGAAAAGGTTTTTGAAGGTGTTGAAGCTTTGATGCGTCAGGATGCTAAAAAGTCTGAAGTTCAGTTCGAGTTTATTCGTGAGAAAAAATGAGTTTAGAGATATTTTTTTGTGCTGCGTGTAAATTGTTTACGTTAAAGACTTCATGCCCAACATGCCAGGGTCAAGTTTTTTCTCCTCGTCCTCCTCGTTTTTCTCCTTTGGATAAGTGGGGTAAGTGGCGTCGTTTGGCGAAGAAAGAGCAGGAGAATAGTTCTACCTAAGCTTTATATAGTCTGTTGGTGTTAGGGTAGTATGTCGTGGAAATTTGAGCAATTGAGTAATCCAGTGTTGAAAAAACCTATTCTTATTGAGGGTTTGCCCGGTATGGGTAATGTGGGTAAGATTGCTGTTGACTTCTTGATTGATGCTTTAGGTGCTAAGAAACTTTTTGAGATTACGAGTTATCAATTGCCACATTGTGTTTTCGTGAATGATGAGAACATGGTTGAATTGCCAGAAATTGAAGTATATTACAAAAATGTGGGTGATAGGACACTATTATTTTTAGCAGGTGATATTCAGCCTATTAATGAGCAGTCGTGTTACGAATTTTGTCATGCTATTTTGGATCAGTTTCAGAAAAGGAAGGTGCAAGAAATTATCACGTTGGGTGGTATTGCTCTTCCTAAGGTGCCGCAGAATCCTAAGGTTTTTTGTGCAGGTAATTCTAAGAAGTTGTTGCGGCGTTATGAGAAGTCTCGTTTGGTGCATATGAACACGTCTTCTGTTGTTGGTCCTATTATGGGTGTTTCTGGCTTGTTGACAGGTTTAGCGGGGAAGCGTAATATTCCTGCTGTTTCATTGTTGGCAGAAACGTTTGCTCATCCTAATTATGTGGGTGTTGATGGTGCTAAGGAATTGTTGCGTGTTTTGTGTAAACAGTTGAGTATTAAGGTTGATATTGCTCGTTTAGATGAAGAGTTTAAAGATATTCCTCAAGATATGGGTATAAAACCGAAGCACATGAAGCTCAAGAAGGAAGTTGTTGAGCCTAAGGATGTTGAAGAACGTCAGGATTACTTTGGTTAAATATTTATTCTTGATTCTAAGTTTTTGACTATATTTCTTCCGAGAGAATGACAAATTAAAGCTAAGGGTAATGCTGCTGATGCTATCATAATTAAATGCATGCTTCGTAGCGAGAAACCGTAATTATATAATGAACTACCCCCTGCTGCAGTCAAACTAAGAAGAGAATTTCTAAGCCCTGTGCTGAGGGTATACTTGTTAGCTTGAAAGGGTGGTGTGTCCTCAAAATCGTTTTTTGGGAGAAACTTTTCTACAAGAAATGGTGTTGCTATGCCTGTGAGAACTGTCGCAAATCCTAAACTACACAATAATAAGTTATTACAAAATCTTTCAGTAAGTACTCCCCCTGCTAATGATGTTGCTATGCCTCCTGTATTAATGGCATGATACATCATTCTGTCGGATAAATCCCAATGCCAGTAAACAGGTGATGGTTCTTCAGTCATGATTATAAAAAAGAAGAAATAAACCCCTTAATAAGAATAGGGGTAGTAGGTGTTCAAGATTGCTCTGTTTCCTCTGAAGGGTACGAAACGGTCTTGTTCTACAGTTTGTTTATTGCTGTTTTGTTCTGCAGCTACGTAACGTCGGTTGAATTCTCTGCTAAAGTCTACGTTGAGGTTGTTTCGTTCTTGTGTTTGTTGTGCTTGTAGTCGCATGTCTTTGACGTCAAACTGGTTTTGGTAGTTCGTGCTTTCTTGATTGCTGAATCGGTAACCGTTGCATCCTGATGCCTTTACTTTGGTTATTTGCAGTGACCGTTTTTGGTTAGAGTTTGCTTTTCCTTGTACAGGATAGGCTGCTTTTCGTATCAAAACGTTTTGGTTCCATGTTTGTTCTCCAGGTTCGCAGGTTCCGTAGCTTTCTACAAGGTTTTTTTGGTATCCTTGTATGCCTTGCTGGTTGTTCTGGTAGTAGTTTCCTCCGAAAAAATCATTTTGGTAATTGGTGCTTTGTCCGTAAGTTGTTTTTTGATTGTCAGTAAAGAAGTCTGCAAAAATGCTATTTTGTTCTGTGTTGGCGCTTAATGATCGTGCGTCAAATCCTTGTCCTCGTGAGCTAACAATGTAATCGTTGCTTGCTGCACTAACGGCGAAGCTTGCGATGACCATCATGATGGCCAATAAGAGTATTTTTTTATTCATGGTATAATCCCCCGAATATTTTCTTGAGTAATGGTAAGGTTGGGGTCTATTTAAAGGTTTCTATATGTTATAACTATAAAGTAACTACAAATACATAAAGTTTATATAGTTAATCGTAGTAATAGTAGTTATGAACCGCAAACAAATAGCAATAAAGAGAAGTCCAGTTCCTGCTAATATCCAAGAGGTTATTAGAAATTTACAACGTATGGAAGATTTTGCTAGAAGTACGAGACAGTCTCCTGAAAACTTAGGACAAGTATATCGTGATGCGCGTAGAGTGTTAGAACTAAACTTAAGTGGTGTTGCTTATGCGCTTACAAACAGGGAGATAGCAGCATTGCATGAATTCCCACCTACTTTAGATATTAAAATTTCAACAGGTTCTTCAAATTGGGATAACGGTGCTTTTAGTGATGTATTTTTTGATTATCAAACATTTGGGCAACAGCGTCCTCAATTTGTAATAAGAAATGAGGTAACCCTTGATACTTCAGGAAGCAATCCTCAATTCGTGCAAAAATCAGTTCTTGAAAGGCCTGATGATGCAGTTTTAGATCCTCGTTTTAGTCCTATTCTTTATGATGCTTTAAATGAGAAATTAAGTTAAAAGTCTAATAATTTCTTTTGTTTCGTTTTTTCTAGCATGTCTTCTCTTTTTATGAGTAGTTTCCCATACACACCGTCGTAACCAGGTTCCATAGGTACAGTTCCAGTTCTATTTTGTAATATAAGGTGTGCTAGTTTTGGGTGTACTACTTCTGCTAGTTTTTCTTCTGGTTCGTGGAGTAAAATATTGAATTCTGTTCCAAAGTTTTTTATGAGTTGTTGATAAATCTCTGTTATTTTTTTAGATCCTAGTTGTTTAACATCATAAATAGAGGCTATGAGTTCACTTAAAGGTATTACACTAGAAAATGGTTTGGCATTCTTCGGTTGGTAGCCTTCTGGTCGAGTTGCTAGTTCTTCGACGCGGTAAGCGACGCCTATGGTCAGTTCTTTGTTGCATTTCGGGCAAGTTTTCCCTACTTTTTTTGTTTGTAGGGGTTCTTGCATGATGCCGCATGCTCGATGTCCATCTACATGATATTTTCCGTAGGTTGGTGGTGTTTCTATGGTTCCTTGCAGTTTCTCACCGGTGCGTATTGCTTGTAAAAAGTTTTGGTAAGTAAAATTTTTTATGTCAAAGAGTGTTGCTTCTCTTCCTAGTCTCCAGGGGTGTGCTGAGTGATTGTCAGAAAAGCTTACTAATTGATAATTGTCAAGTTCGGGTATTCTCCAATTCATGGCTGGATCGCTTGACATGCCTGTTTCTATGGCGTGAATATATTTAGTTTTTTCTTGGAAACATTCTTTTATGGTATCAAATCCTGATTTGCTTCCTAATATTCCAAAGTAGGATGTCCATGCGTGTGCAGGTATCATTTCTATGTCTTTACTAACACTATGAAGAAGTTCTAAGAATTCAATACTTGACGTCCCGAAAATGGGCCTTCCGTCGTAGTCTATTCTCCATTTTTTTAGAATAGTATCTCGTAATTGTATAACTACTTCTTTGTTGGGTAAGAGCAAGACATAATGTACTCTTCTTCCTTTTCCTCCTTGGCTGTACATGAGGCTTATTTCTGTTTGCCAGAGATAAGGGAATTTTGTTTTGCTCCAGAGTACACCGTTTTCATCTTCTTCTAAGTCACGATTTATTTCTTCAAACCATTTGGGGTGTAAGCAGTCTCCTGTTCCTAAGATGCCAATGCCTTTGATGCGTGCGCTTTCTTCTAGCCCTTTAATAGTCATGGTTGTGCTGCAGGCGCGTGCGTATCTGCCGTGAATATGAAAGTCTCCGATGATCATCGATAAAAAGAAAGCAAGTTATTTTATAAAAGTTTAGTATTCACTATTTTCTATGACAATGGGTAGATCTACAGAGTCTCGGTACATGTAGCTCGCTTTGATAATGAAGAAGTCGGTGTAGCTTGATTCTTGTAAGTTTTTGGTGTCAATGTCACAAGTAATGGTTTTTATGCCGTTCACAAGTTTGTAAGTTCCTCTATTAGTGTTGGTTTTTGTACAGCTGATGGGGTAGTTTTGTGCGCTGGTGCTTTTAAATTCTATGCCTATTTCTTCTTTGTGTTCTTCATTGCCCGTGCATACTTGGTTAAAGGATTTTGGTTTGTAGACTGCTCCTACGCCTTGGTTGGTTAGGTCGAAGCTTAATCGTACTTTGTTGGTTCCGGTTGGTCGTTGTCGTACATTGATGATTTGTATGGGTCCTCCAGAGTTTTCTGTTTGTGGTGTGCTGTCTAATGCACAATTATCGTTAATATCAGTTCGTGCGAAGACGTCTTTCTTGAGGCATATGCTCGTGACTGTTGTGGTTTCGTAGTCATAGCAAATGTCTGCGCGCATGGTTATGGGAAAATCTGCGGGTAAGTCTGGTTTATATTTTACCGTGCCGAAGTTTATTTCTTCTTGTCCGCCGACGAGTGCTTGGTCTCGTGTCTTTGTTCTTTTTTCTAGGTCAAAATCGCTTTTGACCGTTAATGCTTTTAGTCCGAATGAGTCTTTGCTGATGCCGGAGAGTGTTGCTAATATTCTTCCTTTGGGTACAGTGTATTCTCCTTCGTTGCGTAAGAGTAAGGTTATGGTGAATTCTTCTTGATTATTGTCTAATACTTTAGCAGGTGGTTCTCCTTCTAGGAATCCAAGGCTTAATGCTTGTTTTCCCCCTACGAAGGCGTTGTTTTTTGTCTGTTCTTGACTCCCACCAAGTCCTGTGCATCCTGCTAAGAATAAACTTATGAGAAGTATGCTGAATAAGTACCTCTTTTGCATGGTGCTTTGGTATTGTTTTTTGCTATATAAAGGTTATTACTCAAATCTTCTTATAGTAATAGTGGGTGTTACTAATTGTTGTTGGTAGCGGTAGCTGATGGTGATGGGTAGTTCTATATGGTCTTTGATGTCTTGTTCTGCTCCTGTCTCTGTTGGTTGTTTGCTGGTGAAGGTGGTGTAGCATTTGAGTAGTGCTTTTCCGTTGTTCATGGTTATTGGGTAGTTCCCTATCACAGTTGTTTCTTTGGTGTCATAACCAGTGATGGCGCTGAAGAATCCCGTGACAGGTCCTTGTTCTTTTCCATAGTAAGGGTCTTGTTGGCATTGATAGTTTTCTTGTCCATGAAGAGTGAGTTGTATTTTCTCTGTTGATCCTTGGTGAGAGAGTAAGTATTTACTAAGATCATCAGTAGGGGATGTTGGTGTTCCTGGTACTTCTTTGACGTTTCCTTTTCCTTTGTCTTCAAGGTATATCCATAAGTGTACTTCGTAGTTGTTATCTGCTATGCTGCGTAGTTTTTTTTCTATTTTG
>DATDVL010000072.1:0-12744 GCA_035290025.1 Candidatus Nanoarchaeia archaeon | reverse complement strand
CTCGGCATCTTTGCTCTTTTGAGCAAACGCTTAACCTTTTTAACTAATTTCGCCTCTTTTTCCATGGAAAACACTCCAATTGTTTTCCCCCGTGAGTCTAACGACTCACGAGCTTCTATTTATAGATTTTCAACAACGCCGTATTCTTATTAAAATTTATAAGGTATAATTTGTTCCTAAAGACTCATAAAAATCATTTACTTTATTTTCTCGAAATGTTTATAAAGACAGCCGTGCTTACTTTAGAAATACACATGGCAGATGACGATAAACGACAGTCAAGACATCTTATGAGTAAAATTGTTGTTACAAAGTCTGGCAAGCGTTTCGGTGAAGTAGGTAATTTAACCTTTGAAGTTCGTACAGGTGAATTAATTCAGATTGTTCTTAAGAACCCTACAGGGTATGCTGAAAGTTTAGATTTAGAAAGAAGTCCTACAAATGAGTTATTGATTCCTTTTTCTTCAGTTATTGCTGTGGGTGACTTCGTTGTTGTCGCTGAAGAAGATATTCTTTAAATACTAAATTTTCTTAAATTTCTTAATGCAGAACCTTTTTAAACAATTAATTCTCTTTTATAGTAATGCCTTTGAATTTTAAGACTACTGCTGATATTAAGATTGCTAAGAATCTCCCTGATCAGGTTATTGGTCAGGAAGAGGCTATGGAGATTGTTCGTAAGGCTGCTCAGCAGCGTCGTCATGTCTTATTGATTGGTGAGCCAGGTGTGGGTAAGTCGTTAACTGGTCAGGCGTTGGCTGAATTGTTGCCTAAGGAGAATTTGACAGATATTGCTGTTTTTTCTAATGCTGCTGATGAGAATGTTCCTTTGGTTCGTGAGTTTCCGAGGGGTAAGGGTCGTTTGTTAGTTAATAAGTCTCGTTTGCAACATGCTTCTGCTTTTAAGTATCAGAATCTTATTTTTTATGTGTTGATTATTCTTGCTATTATTTCTCCTTGGTATGTTCGTAAGGAGTATGGTGATATTCTTGCTGCTGCTACGTTGATTTCTTCGATGATTATGATTGCTATTTTTGTTGTGTTTATGAATTTGTCTCGTAAGATGAAGAATAATGTTTCTGGGTTGCCGAAGTTGTTGGTTGATTCTTCTGGCAAGGAGAAGGCTCCTTTTTTGGATGCTACGGGCGCTCACGCGGGTGCTCTGTTAGGGGACGTGCTTCACGACCCCTTGCAGTCATTCGTCACTGGACAGGAGTTACAAATAATTTCAAATACTGGAAAAAATCAACAGTTAATACAACAAGGAAAGATTGAACTAATTGATCAGTTGTTAGAAAAACACCAAAAAGAAATAATTCGTAAAGGAAATTACCACGCCACTTTTCTGGGAAAAAATGAGCTTGTTGTTTTGGGTGAGAAAGAAAATAAAGTTCAGTCTGTAGATGTGCTCTCTGTTAATAGGTATGAAAAAGAAGGAGATATTATTAAGATTACTACAGGATCAGGAAAAGAAATTGTAGTCACACCAGAACATAAAGTAGCAATTAAATGGTTTAATAAGATAAAATATCTTGAAGCTTCTAAACTAAAGCCTTGGCATCGTATTCTTGCTTTAGACGGCGAATGAAGGTCACACGACACACACGACAACCGCACTGAGAATGGTTATAAATTAAAAATTGTTTATTCTTGTTATGCAAATTTTATCTGAACAGGATGTAATTAATACCTATGATTTTTATCAACAAGAACAATGCAGACTTTATTATGGTTATGTAAAACTTAAAAGTGAAAATCCTTCTTTTGGTTATAAGAAGATTTCTAAGCTTTTAGGTCAGTCATCGGCAAAGACTCGTTGGTGGCATGCTGGTAAGCATCTTCCTGTTCCTATCCAAACCGTGCAATGGTTGAAAGAGAAAGGGTTACTGCCACTTGAAGTGGATCATCCTAAGATAAGGTTGATTACTAAGTTGTTTGGTGCTACTTATGGTGATGGTGGTGTTTTTGGTAATTTGAATGCTATTTTTCTTTCAAGTGCGGAATTATCTGCGGTGGAAGAATTTGGGAAGGATCTTGAAGGGTTATTTGGTCTCAATTTTATGGAAAATGCTCGCATCATTGAAGGTGGGGAGTATGGCCATTCTTGGTGTTATCAAAATACTAATCGTAATATTATAAGATTTTTTGTTGCTTTGGGTGCTCCTTTAGGTGATAAATCTTTTGTTGAGTTGAAGATTCCTAAGTGGGTTTATCTTAAAGAGCAGTTGCAAGATGATTTTTTTGCTTCTTTATTTGGTGCAGAATTAGGTGTTCCAAAGATACACATTTCAAGGAGGTCATTAGACACTCTTTCTTTAGGAATGACTGCGAGTGAACAATTAGCTCAGAATCGCATTGAATTTTTGACAGAAGTTGCCCGATATCTAAATAAAAAGACTATTGAAACAGGAAAAATATCAGTTAATGATCATAAAAAAGAGAATAGAAAAGGTGAGCCTACTAAGATTTATCGTTTGCTTATTTCTGTAGAATTTGAAAATGTTACTAATTTTATTACACTAACTAATATGCACTATTGTAAATACAAAAAGGAAAAACTTACTGATACGATGAATGATTTTTCGCAGATTAAGCGGAAAAGGCTCGCTGAATTATTAGAGCAGGGATATGACAAGGTGAATGCTGTAAATTTACTCAATCTTACACCTGCTGCTTTATATATCATTGAGAATTATGAGCCTTTTGATGATTTGTATGAGGTCGAGCGTGAGTATGATAAGGATGTTGTGTCGCAGCCTTGGTATCAGTTATTATTGAAGGATGGTATTGTTGATAGCGATGGTGTTTTATTGCATGTCCCTCCTTCTGCTGCTCTTCTGGTAATTAAGAATGTTCGAAATGATGGTTAATAGTATGAAATTTTCATGCAATAGAGCAGGACATGGATTTAGGAGAAATAGTGGTTAAGATTGATTAGATTAGCTGCTCTTTCGAAATAAATTCTATCCAGAAGGCAAAGTAGGGGGTTGTGGTATTGAACTTCCTCCGCTGACTATTGAACTACTACCGCTTCCATTAGTCAACCAAAAATATAATCCTATGCCTATTGCTATCAATATTAGAATTATAAAAATCCAGATCCATGCACTCATTCCTTTTTTGTTTATCATTTTTAATCTACTTTAAAAGATATTTTTTGTTTAGATGAATATTCATTTCCGTAAGTAGTATAGCACTCCGATCCTCCTGTGCCACAATAAAGATCTATTTCCGTATAATACTCTCCTGGTTGAGAGGGTGCCCAGTAATCTATTTCCCAATACCCTTTATTGGAATTATAATTAGCATTGTAATTTCCAGAAGGAACATACTCTTGCAAGAAATCTCCTCCATTTTTATTATAGGTGTAGTACTGAATATTCCATCCTTTATCACTAGAAGCTGAAGCTCCATTTGGATCCACTCCAGATACAATCAATTTTATTGATTCCTTAGGGGAATAGTTTTCTTTCTGTCCAGTTATACTCTTAATTTCTTGTTGTCCAGATGTATCTCCTGTTCCTGGGATTGTGGGTGGGGCAATAACATCTCCGCTTCCCCCAAGTTTACAATCGTCTGTAACCTTGATTAATACCCCACTTTTAACTAAACTTTTATCAAAGTGCAAATTAGAAAATCCTGACTTGCTGTCCCACTCTTGCCTTTCTGGCAACCAGACAACAACTTTAGCTATCTCACAATCACCTTTTATTTCTTGTAAGTTTTTATCTGTGAAGTCGGGAGTTATTCCAACGAAATTCCATCCTTTAAAGAGATTTCTTTCATTTAGAGTGGTTGGTCTAAGAGTTGCATAGCTTATCTTGCCTTCCTTACCTGAATAAACCCAGAAAGCACTGGTGCGGATCATGGTGCTTATGCGGGTATCTTGGTTGTTTAGTTTATCCGTTTCAGGTTCTGGGTAGAAGCGTATATATTCTTGAGTAGCAGGGTTAAAACCATAGATTGCTTTAATATTATTTGAATCAAAATTTTCCTTACCTAATTCTCTTTCATCTTTAGTAATCAACCAGTCAGGATTAGCTAGACCTAGAAAAAGATTCCATCCTACTGATAATTCAGCATCTTCAGCTGTAACATACTCCCCATACTCTCCTATTGTTCCATATCCAGGTAGTTCTAGCTCACGTGAATATTGTCGAGCAGAAACGAATATGGCAAGCCCTAACAAAAACACTAAACTTAAAGATAGAAATATTTTATTGTTCATTTTGCTTATAAACTAAAGATATTACTTTTAAACCTTTCTAAAAATCTGTGTTTAACTTTGCAGAACCCCAATTCATTACCTTTAAAAACCTTTATTGTTTATTGATGGTGTGCGATTAAAACCTGAGCGTGTTAAGAAGATTGAAAGGATTCCTTATAATGGTAAGTTATACAATTTAACCACCGAGTCAGGTAATTTATTTGTGAATGGTATTTTGGTTAAGAATTCTGGTGGTTTGGGTACGCCTGCGCATGAGCGTGTCGTTCCAGGTATGATTCATCGTGCGAATAAGGGTGTGTTGTTTATTGATGAGGTGGGTGCTTTGCAGCCTGCTTCCCAACAGGAGTTGTTGACTGCGGTGCAGGAGAAGAAGTATCCTATTACTGGCCAGTCTGAGCGTTCTTCGGGTGCTATGGTTCGTACCGAGCCTGTTCCTTGTGATTTTGTTTTGGTTGCTGCGGGTACGTTGGATACGATTAAGAAGGTCCATCCTGCGTTGCGTTCTCGTATTCGTGGTTATGGGTATGAGGTGAATATGAATTCTCAGATGGATGATACGCCTGCGAATCGTGATAAGATTGCTATTTTTATTGCTCAGGAAGTGCATAAGGATGGTAATATTCCTCATTTTAGTAGGGATGCTGTTGGTGTGATTGTTGAAGAGGCCAGGCGTCGTACGGGTCGTGCGGGTAAGTTGACGTTGCGTTTGCGTGAGCTTGGTGGTTTGGTTCGTACTGCGGGTGATATTGCTTTGGAGGTTAAGGCAAAGGTGGTTACTCCTGAGCATATTGTTAAGGCGAAGCGTTTGGCGCGTACGTTGGAGCAGCAGATTGCTGATAAATATATTGAGAATAAGAAGGAGTATCAGGTTATTTTGACGAAGGGTTCTGCTGTTGGTCGTGTGAATGGTTTGGCTGTTCTTGGCGGCGAAGGTTCGTATTCTGGTTTGGTCTTGCCTATTGAGTCTGAGGTTACTCCGGGTGGTAAGAAGACGCAGTTTGTTGCTACGGGTAAATTGGGTGAGATTGCTAAGGAGGCTATGAAGAATGTTTCTGCTATTATTTTGAAGAAGTTTGGTAAGGATTTGAAGGATTATGATGTTTTTGTTCAGTTTTTGCAGACTGCTGGTTCTGGTGTTGAGGGTGATTCTGCTTCTATTGCTGTTGCTTTGGCTATTATTTCTGCTTTTTCTCGTGTTCCTGTGCGTCAGGATACCGCATTTACAGGTTCGTTGTCAGTTCGTGGTGATGTATTGGCTGTTGGTGGTGTTACCCAGAAGGTTGAGGCTGCTGTGCAGGCGGGTATTGCTCGTGTTTTGGTTCCTAAGGCGAATGAGAAGGATGTGTTGTTGTCTCCCGAGGCGCGTAAGAAGATTAAGGTTATTCCTGTTGCCACGATTGGTGAGGTTTTGAAGGAAGGTTTGTTGTGGACGGGGAAAGAAGCGATGCTGAAAAAGATGATGTGATTTACTTCTAAGAAGTAGTGGCATTCATAAGTTTTATAAACTCTGTTGACATAATAATAGTAGGTGTTTTCGAACACCAAAATGGAGGACACAATGGCATCAGATTCATATTATGTATCACGTCGTGGAGAAACATTATCTGCTTCTTTATTTGACCCAACTAGTGTTGAAATTAGATGGAGAACAGAACACGGTGCTTTGCATAAATCGCTCATTGAAAATGGATTAGAAAGAGTTACTGAAGGAATATTTGGAAATGGAGAACCAGCATTAAAAGGAAAGAGAGGGACTTATATCCCAGATTATGTTATTACATTTAAAGAAATGGGCCCAAAATTACGTGAACAGTTACCACCAGAATGGTTGTCTATCTTAGGTGATTGGTTAAAAGGAGATGATAGACGATATGACCAAACATTAGACCGACCAACTTCTTAATACATTTTTTATCTTTTTTTCCCTTACTTGACAGCGTTACTCACGTCCCGATAAAGCGACAGTTTCTTCAAAAGAAACCTTTATAAACCGTTTTCCTTGTTCTTTATTCCATGATTATCGGCTTCGCTTTTAGTACCGTCTCTGTTGAGCGTAAGAACCCCTTAAAGGGCAAGGTTGAGGTTAAGTATCATCTGTCTATTGAGGATGTTCTTGAGGAGTCTATGCCTCTTGCTGCTGGTCAGATGGCTTTGCGTTTGCCGTTCAAGTTTTCTGCTTCGTATGATCCTAAGATTGGTTCTGTTGAATTATTGGGTAATGTTGTTTATTTGACGGATGATAAGACTGCTAAGTCTTTAATGGATAATTGGAAGAAGAAAAAGAAGTTGGGTGATGAGAAGGTTGCTGCTGTTATCTTTAATAATGTGCTTACGCGCTGTAATGTCCGTGCGTTGAGTTTGGCTCAAGAGGTTGGTTTGCCTCCGCATTTCCCGTTGCCGCATGTTGCTCCTAAGGATAATGTTAAAGAGTATATTGGATAGAAGGTTTACCGATTAACTTAAATAGTAATGTTCTTTATTGTTTCTATGTCTAAAATATCTGCTCAGAAAGCTGCACGGATCAAGGAAGAAATGCTTGCTTTCCTTTTTGAAAACAACCCCAAGGCCTTGTTTACGAAGGATATAGCCACGGGTATTATTCGTGATGAGGAATTTACAAAGTCTCTCTTATTAGAGATGAAAAAGGATAATCTTGTTATGGAAGTGGCCTTGTCTGAGAAGGGTGTTGTGTATCGTGCTCGTCGCCGTTGGCGGTTGTCTGAACCTGCGTTCAAGGCATATGCTAACTTGGTGAGGTAATACGCTGCACGCACGCACTACGCACTCACAACGCACGCAGTACGCACCATATCTTTATATATTTGCACGCATTCCTTCCATAAATGGTGGGGGGTAGTGATGAAAATGATCCTATTAAGAAGGCTTTTTCTAAAGTAAAAGATGAAATTTTGCGTCTAGAAGCCGAATTAAGCACAAATAAGCAGGTTGTTGAAATCCTAAGGAATGAACTTTCTCAGCTAAAAAAATCGCTTGAACTAACTCGAAAGGAAGAAAGTTCCACAGGAAATGAAGGGGTATACGCTGCACGCACTCAGCACGCACTCTGCACGCACTCAGCACGCACGCACTACGCACTCACTTTACCTATTGAGGACCATTTTGAAACACCCATAGAACCAAAAAATGACCTGGAAAAAGCGTTTTTAGGGTTAAAAAACTATGAACTTAAAACGTTTTTAGTGATCTATCAACTTGATCAAGAAAAGGGTAGGGCTAACTATTATGAAATTGCGCAAAAAATGGGTGTTTCTGATGCTTGTGTGCGTTCCTATGTATCCTCACTTTTAAGAAAAAACGTGCCTTTGCTCAAAACAAAGTTAAACAAGAACCGTACTGTCCTTTCTATTAACCCTTCCTTTAAGTCTTTGGATACCTATCAAAAACTCTTAAGCCTTTATTATCAACAGAGTGATTATGGGCAGCAATCCTCACTTTCATCATTTCAAGGGTGATTTGAGGTTTTTCTCTAGAACTGTTCACTTTTTATTGTTAGTCAGTCATCCTTTAGCTTATCCTTAGATAAGCCTGTTTAAATCCTCACTTTTAGTGTTTAAAGACCATTTTTGCCTTATTTTAGGTATTTCTTTTTTTGCTTCTTGCCTGTTTATCAAGGAAAAGACTCACTTTTAGTGTTTAGAGGTTGTTTTAGTCTTCTTTTTTGTCTTCTATTTCTTTAAGGATAGTCATTTTGACCTGTTCATCAAGGTAATAAAGGTTTTTTCTTCCGCCCTCACTTATCCTTTTTTTGATGCCTACCCCCATTCTTTTTACGTCGTTAACATGTCTTCTTGCAGTTATAGGGTTAAGATCTAGTCGCCTGGCTATTTCTTCATAGTCCATAGGGCCTCCAGAATATACTAAAAGGCCTACTACTCTCTTTTGTGCAGGTGTAAGCCTGCTGATGCCGTCTCCTAATCCTCTCACATCTAGCTCTTTTAGGTGGTTGAACTGTTGTTCAATCGCTTGAACAGGTGGTTGAACATCTGGTTGAACGTTCATGAACGGTTGAACTGAACGGTTGAACGGTTGAACATGTTCAATTTTTGAACGTTCTTGGTGTCTTTCTCGAAGTAGTGCTCGTTCGCGTTCATCAAGTTTGTGTTCAAGAAGTTCTATTTTTGATTCTAAGTGTTGCACTAATGCTTCTTTTGTCGTGTTTTGCTGGTTGAAATGGTGGATCCATCGGCCTATCTCTTTCATGTCGTCTTTGAGGTTGGTGAATGATTGTTGTATATTACCGTCTACTTCATGCAAGTGTCTGCGTAAGCCTTTTACATCCTCTTTTACTTTGAAGAAATTGAACATTTCTTAATGTTTTTCTGTTGTTTTTTGATTATAAACCTTTCTTTTTATCAAGTTTTTGTCTCAGTATTGTTCCAGTGATATATAATGGGGTAGCTAAAACTTTTAGTTTTTGTTTGATACTTTTGTTACTATCTGGTTTTATCCTTTGTAGGGTAACTTTGCATAACATTTTTATAGGCCTTTTCATGGGTAGTTTTATGGTTGTTCATCAAATTCTTAGTGATTCTCCGCTTTTGGAAGATGAGTTATTTCATGTTAGTTTTTCTAATAGGCATCTTGTTGTTGTGAGGTTTCCTGATAATCTTGGCGTTTTTTTAGCAACTCCTGATGTAACTTTTGATCGTTCGGGATGGGATGTTCATGGTGTTATGGGCAATTATAGACCTGGCTCGTTTTTGCTTCAGCGTGATCCTGAGTGAGTTGATAGTTCTTTGCTTGATTCTTATCGCGATGAAGTGAGGGGTGTTTATACACCTACATTGTGTTTACCTCGTTCTGGTGGTTTGATGGCTCATGCGTTTGTTCCTTCTAATGGCCCTGTAAGTCTTTATTTGGCTGCTACTATTCGTCGTGCGCATGATAGGCTTGTTGCTTTGATGAATCCCCCTAAAGGTAGAATTCGTGATCCAAGTCCTGATATGTTAGAATAAATAGTTTTTATCTTAGCTTGAATCTTTTTATCGCTAGTTTTTTATAGTATTTAGTCATAAGCCATCACATGATTCAAACAGCTCAAGGTCGTGGTCGTGTTTACCATTTATTAACAAAGATACTTGGTGAATCTGTGGAGGCTTTTCTTCAGGAATTAAATAGTCACCTGATAGAGTTGGTCCTTCCTTCAGAAGATTTGACAAGGTCTGGGTTGCTGGTAGATACTACTGAACGGAGATATTTTGGTGTAGGTTTGGTGTACAGACGAGGTAGTGCTAACTTGGGTGGTAGGGTGTTGCTTCTGAAGTCTGTTGATTTATGGAACCCTCATGATAGTGGTGGGGAATATGACTTATCTGTTGGTAGTATTACTCGTTTATTGTCCGGTCTTGACCTATGTCGTTTAGGTGATGAAATGAGTGGTCTTCTTGCGTACATGTTTTCTCCGACATTTGATGTTCGGCCACATCCTCGAGCAGTAAAAGCCTATCAGGATAGACGTGATCGTGTTGTTGAAGCTGTTCAAGAAGGTGTAACTGGTAGTGAAAATTCTGGTATTCCTTCGAAGCAAAGTCATACTGTTGTTGGTCCTGGTGGGGGAAATAGTATTGATCCCAATGCAAGATTTTAGCTGCTGAATCTTGTGCTTTTTGCTTAAAAATTTTAGATGTATTATATAGTTCGCATTCCATATACAATGCGTAATAACTGCTTTCTAAAACGAACAAAAAACGTAATATTTATAAATTAGTTCGCTTTACTAAATTAATGCTAGATTTCACGAAGAAGCCTACAACGTTTTATTTTACTGCAATGAATCTTAAAAAAATATTGTTAGAAGTTGTTCCTCATCCTATGCTACTTATCCCTTTAGAGCGTGATGAACTGATTAATGAGGTTGATAATTATAAGGACAAGATTGTTGGTAAGTATATTACTGCTAAACAACTTGCTTACCTAAAAGTTAAACGGGAGACTGATCGTGAGCCAGAATATTTGTTAGAAAAAGATATTGTATTAATTGAACAGTACTTTGCCCAGTATCCAGAATCAAGGATTAAACAAACAGAGTGTTTGATTATCAAAACCTTGGTCGAAACAGGGTGTCGTGTAAGTGAGTTATGTGATTTAGCTATTGGTGATATCGATCCAGATATTAGTCGAGTGCGGGTTATTGGGAAAGGTAAGAAATGGCGTTGGATCGAGGTGAATGAGAATATTATAGCATTACTAAGAAGTTTTAAGCAGACATTTCATGTGGGCAAGACCCCTATTTTTAAGAATTCGTATAATATGGACTATCAGCCATTGTTTTTGAATAATGATAATAAACCTTTTACCCCTCGGAATATTCAAAAGTTTATGACTTTGATTAGTAAAAAGATTCCTAGTTTGAAACATCCCTTGCATCCGCATTTGTTGCGGCATACTTATGCAGTATTGCAGGTTTTGAATCATCCTGAGCAATCTATTGTGACATTAAGGAATAAGATGGGTCATAGCCAAGTAAGTACGACACAGATTTATTTTAGTATGTCTGAGCCGGAATTGGAGCGTTTAGCGAAACAGAATGAGAAGCGTGGGGGCTCGCGGAACATCCTGCCTGAAAAATTGAGTGATAAAGAAGTGGTTAAAGCAGAAAATAAGCCTGTTGAAGACGGGGTGTTTTGTATGTGTTGTGGGCAACAAATATTTAGTAAGGCTGTTTTTTGTCGTTATTGTGGTGGTAAACAATGATTAAGTGTAGGGATTATCTGCTGATGTAAGGCCCACCTGTGGTTACAGGTTGGCTTGGTGGGTCCATTTCATAGACACCACCGTTTTCTGCGCATACACCTTGTTCTTCGCAGCTTGCTTTTGTGGGTGTGCTTGGTTGTGAAGGGTAGGCACTGCATTTTGCTGTGCAGGTGTCTATTTGTGCTGCTGTTGTTCTGATGTCTTCGCATGCTACTTCGAAAGTGTGTGGGCCGTTTATTTTGCAGCTTTGGCATGATTCTCCGCCTGCTATTTCTCCTTGTCTTTTTCCATTTGCCCCGCCGTCTTCGCAGGTGACTTCTACGTTAATGCAGGTTTTACATATGCATGAGATAGAGCAGGTTTTGGTGGTTGGTTGTGTTATGGTTCCGTCAGGGTTGAGTGTTCCTGTCATGAATCCTGGTTGTATAGGTATGGTTGTTCCTGCTGGGCGGGTGATTAAGTAGTCTGCGGGTATTTGTTGTATGCGTATTCTGAATGGTCTGTTGGTACTTGTTCTGAGGAGTGTTTTTATGAGGTTGTTGATAGGTTTCCATCCGTTCGCGGTCGTGCTAGTATATTCTCGTTCTTGTTGTAGTGCTATGACTCTTCTGCTGTTTTCTGTGCGGTAGGTTCCTGTTTGTATAATTATAGTTGTTGGTTGGTTGTTTCGTTCTCGTGCTTGGAGTATGCCTTGTAGTGTTTGTGCTTCTTGTTCTATGCTTGATTGTGGTGCTGTGCTTACGCGTGTTCTTGTGCGTACGCTTTCTCCTGTTGTGTTTTCTCCAAGAATGTTGAATACGAATGTTCCTATAATAATAAGAATTATTAGTGTAAAGAATAGGTTGTTTGTTTCCCCTCTTTTCATGATTTTTTTGGTGGTATTATTTATATAAAAAGCTATGGTTATTAGTATAATAAAAAAAAGAAGGATTGCCGGTTAAGGCATGACGCGGTAGATTGTTCCTTGGATGATTATTTGGAATGTTCTTCCTGCGTTTTCTTGTTGGGTGATTATTGTTTGTAGTTGTTGGTAGGCTTGAGTGTTTTCTGCTTGGTAGTTCGTTGTTCTTGTGGTCACGAATGTTCCTGCAGGTGTTATGGTCCCTCGATGGAGTGTTATTACTCCTTGTGGTGTTAGCATTTCTTGTAGTTGTTCATAACTGATAATTTCTGGTTGTAGTATTCTTTCTTTTGTGGGTAGTGTTCGTTGTCGTGTGCTTTCTCCTGTCATGTCGATGCTGGTGCCTATTATTGCTATGATAACGAGCAGAATGATGAGCATCCATAAGAATTTTTTTTCTGTGCTCATTTCTGTGGTTTTTTGTATAATGACTGTTGACCTCATTTTTTTTGCCATATGTTCAACCTCTTTTTTGATTATTTATGTTTTATAGCTGTATTATGCCTATTTTAGGGTTCTTTTTTCCTATATAACCTTTTTGTTGGGAGGTTTTTTATAGGCTTCTTGTTATAGGTTGTACTATGCGTTTAATGATTGTTGTATTGTTGTTGTTATTGGTTTTGGGTTGTTCTTCACCAGGTGGTACGATGCCTTCGGATGGTAGTGTTCAACCTTCTGGTGATGGTAGTGTTCAACCTGCTGATCCTTTTGTGCGAACAGTTGTTGATGCTGCCGACCGTGTTCCTAATGTGCAGTATCGTTATTCTTTATTGCCTAATTTGAACACGCATGTAGTCACAGTGTTAGGTGCTAAGTTCCGTGCTGCTTTGGATCATGGTATTGCTGTCAAGCCGTATTCTGTTGTGTATGTTGATCGTGATAAGAAGGAAGCTTTTGGTGT
>DATDVL010000071.1:0-27091 GCA_035290025.1 Candidatus Nanoarchaeia archaeon | reverse complement strand
ACGATGTCATGTTTTGTTCTAATTATTTTTGTTATACTAGAGTAACAACAGCAGGTGGTAAATAGTCTTGGTTGTATAATAAGTAAACCAATAAGTTTAAGTAGTAAAAACAACTATTCAGTTTAATGACTCTTCAAATAGTGTTGCCGTTTGGAAAAAAGAAAGGTGTAAAGGATTTAGTTTTCAGCATTCTTACCAAAGAATACCCTTTGCGATTGATAGAATTAACAAATTATATCAGAAAACGGTATGGAAAGAGTGTCACGTTTCAAGCAGTCAGGAAGGCAGTTCTAGAACTTCTCGAAGAAAAAGTGTTGATCACAGAAGGAACAGGCTATAAGATCAATAAGGAATGGGTGAAAGAAACCAAGGCAGTTGTTGACAGGATATACAGCGATATCTACGAAGAGCAAAACGTAAGTCCTAAAATAGAAAGTATCGAGGGCGAAATAACTGTTTTTACAGTGCATAGCCTTAACGAAATGATGCGATTTTGGCAGAGTCTGATTGCTGACTGGTTTAAGCAGTATAAAGAAACACCCCCTAAGCTGAACGTGTACCAGGCAGCGCATTCGTGGGAGGCATTAATCCATTTGGAGAAAGAAAGAGAAGTTATGAGCAAGTTGAAAGAGAAAGGGATTAAGTCGTATGCATTGTATACCAGTAACACACCGTTGGATAAGAGCATTAAGCGTTTTTATGAAAGTATAGGCCTTAAAGTGGTGTTAAAGCCTTCTGTTAAGCATTTTGATAGGGGATACTATGTAGGTACTTATAGTGACATGATTCTTCAGGTTCGTTGTCCGCCAGAACTGGCAAAAAGGTTGGATAATTTTTTTAAGAAAAATAAGAGTCTTGAAGACTTTGATTTGCAGGAACTATCAGCTATTACAAGTAAGAAGGAATTGATAAAAATAACAGTCATCAAAAATGCCGAGATGGCCAAGCAGATTAACAAGTCTATTCTAAGTGAGATGGATTAGATATCTACCACTACCCGTGCTACCCATTGTTTTCCTTTTTTTTCGAGTTTATACTGGTGCATGGTCACGGCTTTTACGTCGTTTCCCAGTTCGTGTTTTTCAGGATTTATTTTTTCTCCAGTAAGGACCGCAATGAGCTTGTTTTCTTTTCCTTCTTTTATAGTTACCTTTACAGTTTTAAAAACACTATATTCGCTGTCTTTTAAGAATACAATCTCATTCAGGAAGTCGAAGAGTAGGTTTTCTAGATTGATATTTTTGAGTTTTATAGTGAACTTCTTTGTGGCTTGTATTTTCTTCCTGTCTCCAAGCATGTCCATGATTGCTTCTGCTGCGTGTTCAAACACGTCTTTTAGGCTTTTCCCGTAAGCTTCGTAGGCGATGTCTGCTACGGCAATGTCAGGTAATAGTTTGTAGTGTTTCATAAGTAGCCTAATAGTATATGTTCTTTTTAAAGGTGTTTAGTAACGGTGGAAGTTGGGGTGTCTTCTTTTAATTTTTTTCATGATTCTGCTGATGAAAGGTATGTTTCCTCCTTTGATATACATATAGCCAAGTATACTGATCAATAATGCTCCTAGGCCATTGACGATCAGGTCCCACATCGTGTCTACTAATCCATTTTCTTGCATGTAGAAATGAGGATAAACTTGGTCGATAGTGAATTCTAGTATTTCCCATAGTCCTCCAATAGTCATGGCGAAGCAGAAGGTGAATAATGCGAACCAGAAGGGTTTGTTTAATTGTATTTTGTCTCGTCTATAAATCGTGTAAATAACGACGAATCCGAGTAATCCAAAGACGATGCCTGCTCCGATGTGTAATGCTATGTCCCACCACCAGTAATAGATATAATAGCTTTGTAAGTCTCCTAAGTAGAGTGATACATACACGAGTGCTGCTGCTATGAATTCAAATTCTAGTGGTAAGTATATTTGGAATCTGTTTTCTATGAAGTGTGAGGTGAAAGTGAGTATGAGGAGGAATAGACTGAATAACGTGATGTTCCATTGTTCGTTGATAATGCCTGCTGCTAGGAGTATGATGATGGCTAATCTAAAAAAGTAGGTAAATCCTAGTTGTATGCGGTCTGCTAAGTCTATGTTCTTGTCAAATATTTTTGCTTTATGGAATGAGGGAAACATAATTCTTAGTGTGGTAGGAGTGTTATAAGCGTTACCGTAAGAGGACGAAATGGTGGGTAGAAAGGTTTTTAATAAATGAGAATGATGTTAAGAATATGGGTTTCGAAGAAATTTATTCTAATGATGTTAGTCCGCAAACGCGTTTGGGGTATCGTCAGGTTTGGTTTGCTGGTTCCAGCGCGAATGTAAACAATACTCGTTGGATAAAAATGCTTGAGCAATCAATAGTCTATGCTGTTTTTGCCCCTATATTTGATGGTTTGCCTGTGGGTGATAATGTAAGAGATGATTCTCAGTCACAGTTTGTTCAGCATCATCGTCTTCGAAGCAATCCTGATTTGCGGTGGGTGCTTGGTCCTTATATAACAAGGGTGCGTCTTTTTGAGGGTTCATTAGTAATTACTAATGAGCGGAAAGAACTTGTTGATGCGGCTCAAGAAAGGGTTGCTAATAATTCTTTTCCTAAATATATAGTAACAGTAGAATCAAAGACTGAGGACGATCTTCGCCATACTGCTCAGAAATTGTATTTGCCTTTAGAAGTGTTAGTTAATTCTTAAGAATTATCCTTTGATATTGCCGATGGGGATTAAGCTTGCCACGGGTTTTGATATGCCTGCTTTAATAATAGCATGGGTCACATCACCGATGTTTTTGTAGGCGAATCCTGCTTCTTCTGCTAGTCCGCTCATGCTGGTGCTTCTGACGTAGATGCCTTTTGCTTGCATGTTTTTGAGTAATTGTTCTCCTTGAACTTCTTTTTTTGCTTGTGTTCTGCTCATGGTTCTTCCTGATCCGTGTGCTGTTGAGCTGAAGGTTTCTTCGTCTGCTTTGTTGGTTCCTATGAGTAAGGCAGATCCTGTTTCCATGCTTCCGCCGAGGATGAGTGGTGATCCTATGCTTTTCTTTTTGCAGTAGTCAGGTGTTTCTTCGTTGTCTGGTCCTGCGCAGAATGTTGATCCTTTTCTATGCACGAGAAGTTGTTTCATTTTTCCGTCAATTTTGAATTTTCCTAGGCGTGCGAGATTGTGTGCAACGTCGTAAATACAGTGCATGTCGAGTGCTTCAGGTGTTTGTTTAAAGACACTTTGGAATCCTTCTCGTATTCTATGCAAGATGACTTGTCTGTTGGCGAATGCCATGTTTGCAGCGCATGCCATTGCTGCGTAGTAGTCTTGTCCTTCTTTGCTTTGGAAGGGTGCGCACGAGAGTTCTCTATCATTTACAGTGATATTATATTTTTTCATGGCTTCGTCGAATACTTTGAGATAATCAGTTGCTATTTGGTGTCCGAATCCTCTGCTGCCGCAGTGGAACATGATGACTATTTGGTCGGGGAAGATGCCGAAATGTTTTGCTAGTTTTTCATCTAAGATGTTTTCTGCTTTGACATGTTGTATTTCTAGGTAGTGGTTTCCTGATCCTAGTGTTCCTATTTGGTTGATACCTCGTTTGAATGCTTTGTCAGTTATTTTTGTTGCGTCTGCTTGGGGTATGACACCGTTACTTTCTATTCTTTTGAGGTCTTCTTTCCATCCGTAGCCTTGGTCGACGCACCATGTACTTCCTTGTTCTGCTAAATCCGTGAATTGTTGTTTGTTAATATTGACGAATCCTTGGCTTCCTACGCCTGCGGGTACTATTTTGAAGAGCGTGTCCACTAGCTCTTTGATCTTTGGCTGAACGTCTTTTATGGTGAGGTTGGTCGTTACCAAGCGCATACCACAGTTAATATCGAACCCGATACCGCCAGGGCTTATGACTCCTTCCTCTACATCAAATGCCGCTACGCCGCCGATTGGGAAGCCGTCTAGGGTTAGCAATACATTTCTGCGTTACTAATATCCCCAATGGCCGTCAGGCATGCATAATGCGTGCTTGACTATTCCCGGCATGCTTGCGACATTTGTCACCTGGTCAAAGACTCCAGGATCCATTTGCTGCAGCAGTTCATTGGTTGCAATGATTCTTGCTGGTACGTTCATGCCTTTTTTGAAGGTCTGAGGTATTTCCCAGATCGCTTCTTCTATTTGTTTAATGTCTTTAGGCACATGAGACATAAGAGTTAGGAGTAAAAAAGTATTTTTAAGTCTTTGCTATAGCTTTTTGAGGTTTTCATTTTTTACACAGAGATAGTAATTGATTGAGCCATAATTATTAGTCCAAGGTCCGTGAATAGTTGATGGTCACAGTTATAGGAAATAATCTATTCTTGTTCCCACAAGTAGACTCTTAATATTTTTGGCTGATCCCGTATGAGATAGATACTGTTGACATACAGGCTTTTATCGAGGGGTAGTTGTTCTGCGGGTATGCAGCTTTGTACTTGGTTGCATATTTCGCATGCAGCTTCGTAGCCGTAGGGTGTGTTTTCCGTTATGAGTTCTTGGAGGTTGCAGTCGTTGTTATCATGGCAGTTGCCGTTGTTTGCTTGGAAGATGCAGGTTCTGTAGTTGTCGTTGTAGAGTAATTCGTTGATGATATTGTTTTGTGCTGTTTTGACGTTTTGTGGTGTTGTAGTGTTTTGTGGTGTTGCTTGGGGTAAGATGAAGTAGATGAATGCAAGTATGAGTATGATGGCGCTTATGCTTTCGAGTGTTCTGATGAATCCTTTGTTGTTCATGTTGTTTTGATGAAAATTTTCGTAAACGTTTCTACCATATGCGTATGCTGAACGTTGCGGGTGTTCGTTCTCCTACTTCGTCTATGGTCCAGTATTTTATTTCTCGTACGTACGTGTTTCTTGTTCCGAAGGGGTCTCCGCCGTTTATTTTTTCTTCTCCTGTGGGTAATGTTTTGTAGAGTGCGAATGATCTTTCTTCGGGGTAGTTCCATTGTTGTTTGAGTTGTGCATAGTCAAGGTCTTTGAGTGTTTGTAGTTTTTCTACGCTGATGCCTTTGTAGTCTTCTGTTGCTCCAAGGGTGTAATCGCAGTTGGTGTTTTCGTCTAAGTCTTCGTTGTCATTGTTGGTGCAGATGGGTCGTGTAAAGTCTGGTTCTTCTGATTGTTCTTCTGTGGGGTAATAGGTTAAATTGATGACATAATTTTTGCAGGTGAGTGTTGTTCCGGTGCAGGTGATCGTTGCTGTTGTTCCGCAATTAATGGCAAGCGTTCCTTGGCTGGTACTAGTGGTTTGTTGTTCACAGGTGCTGAATGTCCAGTCGTTGCTTTTCAGGATTATTTTTGGTGTTTTATCTGCGTTGGATTCTTGGGTTATAGTAGTTAGGTAGAGTGGTAGTTTTTTTATGGTCCAGCTGCTGTCATAAATAAATTGTCGTTCTAGGAGGTTGAGGAGTTGTTCTTCTTGGTGGAGTGGTTGTACTCCGGGTTTGAGGAAGACGATGATCATGGTGATGCCTATGAGGAAGAGTCCCATGCTTATTGCCCAGTCGATGTGGACGTCTCCTTGTTTCATGTCATATGCCGCCTTTAATGGTGGTGATGATGACTGCTGCTAGGGTCATGAGTATGAAGCTGTGAAGTAGTCCTTGTTTGAGTGTTCCTTCTGATAGTTTTCCTATCATGATGCCTGCGAAGAATCCTTGTATCATAAGGAGTGCGAAGAAGGTGTTGTCGAGGCTTGTGGGGTTTTGGAGTGTTGCTCCGCTGATGGTTGTTCCTACGATGCCTGTTCCTACGGTTCCTGCTATGCTAGTAAGTTTCGGGAAGAGCCAGAGTTGGAGTACGAGCATGATGGCTATGAATAATATGTAGACAAAGTATCCTTGCATGATTTGTCCGTAGATGCCTGTTTTTCTTTCTTCTTTGAGTTTTTTTATTTGGAGTACGCTTTCTACGATGTTGTCAAGGACGTCTTTGATGTCTCCTCCTGATCGTTCTGCTTCGTTCATGATGTTGATGCTTCTTTTGATGACGGTGTTGTTGGTGGTGTTAGCGAATGTCCAGAGTGCTGTTCGTACAGGTATGCCGAGTTCTACTTGGCTTGCTAGTTTTTTTATGAGTTTGTTGAGGCTTCTATAGTCTTTTTTGCTGACGTTGAGTATGGCTTTGGGTAGGGGTATGCCTGATTTTATTGCTTCTACGAGGTTTCTTGAGAATTCTAGGAATATGTTTTCTTGTTCTCGTTGTCGTTTGAGTTCTTGTACATAGTCGAGCAGTGGCCAGATGATGGCGATGATGATGCTGATGACAATACCTATAGTGAAGTAGCGTGTGCTAAAGAGATAGTAATAGTCTAGTCCCGCTAGGAGTAGTCCGATGATGCTGCTGATGATGTAGGATGGTTTTATCATGGTTTTTTTAGTCGAGTTGTATAATATTAAGGAATAGGATGAATATAATGTTGAGTACGGGTATGCCTGCGTAGGTTCCTATAAATGCTAGTGTTCCTACGTCGAATCCTCCTATGGTTCCTCCTAAAAGGTTGATGATGGTGAGTGTTACGATGAAGAGGAGTGGTGCTGCGAGTAATACTCCTATGTAGATGTCGGAGTAGGTGCTGAGTGTTTCAATGTATTTTTTTCTTTCTTGTTGGTAGTTGTTGAATGCGTCTTCTGCTTTTCCTTTGAGGTAGTTTTTGATGTCTCCTCCTGATTCTATGACGGAGGTTATGCCATTGAGTAGGTCTTTGAATTCTTTGTTGGGTGTTGTTATACTTACTGCTCGTAGTGCTGATGTTAGGCTGTAGCCGAAGAGGTTGACGTAGTTGAGTACTTTTTTTATTTCTGGTGCTATGCCTTGGTATTCTCCTGTTGCTTGTACAAGGTGGAACATGGCTATGGGTTGTGCTCCTGATCCTGCTATTGCTGCCATGTGGATAATAACGAAGGGTAAGTCGTTTTTTATGGCTCGTCTTCTTCCTTGTGCTATGAGGAGTGGTGCGTTGTACATGATGGCGTAGGTAAGGAGTGCTGCTGCGAGTCCTAGTGCTGTTCCGAGGAGTATGCTGTTGATGATGTTTCCTTGGAGTGCATAGTAGGTGAATCCTGTTGCGAATCCTGCGATGAGGAGGATGAAGGTGGTGAAGAACATGCTGCTGATGTAGGTTGTTGAGAGCATGTTGATGTCTGCTTGGAGGATGTATTGTCGTAGTAAATGGTAATGTTTTTTGCTCATGCTGATGGCTATTTTTTTGCAGAACGTGTTTGCTAGTTTTCCGTAGTGGTTTTCTTGGTAGAGGGTGTATGCTTGTTCTATGGTATTGAGTTGTTTTTTCTTGAGGTGTGTTTTTACTTCTTTGGTGTTAAGTCCTAGTGCTTGGAGGTAGTCTTTTTTTTCTTTGGGTGTTATTTTTATGAGTGTTGTTTTTTTCTGGGTTATTTCTGGTACAGTGATAACAGGTGTTGGTAAGTTTACAGGTGTTGGTATGTTAATGGTAGTAGGTTCTGGTGTTCCGTCAGCTTCTTCTAGATGGTAGGCTTGGAGTGTTATTTGTTCGTTGATGTTGTCAATGTAGGAGAGGAGTTGGAGGATGTAGAGGTTGTACTGGTTTGCCGTTTCTTGGTCGTTGGTGGCGGGTTGTTCTTGTTTGTAGTGTTGTAATTCTTCTATGAATTCCAGCATTTTTTCTGTGAGGGTGTTAACGGTTTCCATGGATTTTTAGTTCTTCGAGTTCTTCTTGTATGAGTTTTCTTATGGTTGTGGTTGTTTCTAGGATGTGGTGTTTTTTTTCGTCTTCACCTGCGGTTGAGTTGAGTATCTCGAGAATTTTCTTTGCTTGTTGTTCTAGTGCTTCTAGGCTCATGGTGTAATGTTGAGTTTTTGGAGTAATGCTTGTGGGTTTTTGTAGTAGAGGTTGATGCATTCTTGTACTTCTTTGGGTTGGGTTATGCCTAGGCGGTACATGTTGAGGAGTATTTGGCTTCGTATGCGGAACTCGTTTTGTAGTTTTTCCATGCTCATGCCTCGTTGTCGCGTGATCTTTTCGAAGAAGTTGCTTTCTGTTTTGTAGTAGAAGGTGTCTGTTCGTGGTTCCCAGACGAAGGGTGTGTTGGTTGCTGCTGCTCCTGTTTCGTTGCCTATTTCTATGATTTCTGTCACGTCTTTTACTCGTCGTACATCTTGGTTTCTTATTTTGGTAGTGGTGAGCATGCAGACGGCGTCGAGGCTGTTGACTAAGCTTGGGCTGAGGTTGATGGGTGCTGTTTCTAGTCTTCTGATCATGGTAATGACGTCTTCTGCGTGCATCGTGCTCATGGTTGCGTGTCCTGATGCTGCTCCTTGGAAGAGTACGTAGGCTTCTTTTCCTCGTATTTCTCCTACGATGACATAATCGGGTCGTTGTCTGAAGCTTTCTTTGAGTAAGGTAAAAAGGTCTATGTCTGATGATTCGTTGATGCCGGTTCCTTCTCGTGCTACTGAGGGTAGCCAGTTTTCGTGTAACAAATTTATTTCTCGTGTGTCTTCTATGCTGACGATGCGTGCTTGTGGTGGTATGAAAAATGCTAGGCTGTTGATGAAGCTTGTTTTTCCTGCTCCTGTTGCTCCTATGATCATAATGTTTGCTTCGTTTTCTATGAGTATCCAGAGGTAGGCGAGGAGTTCTGGACTTGCAGTGTTTAATTGTATGAGTTTTACGGGTGTGTAGGGTTCTTTCGTGAACTTTCTTATGCTGAAGCTTGGTCCTCGTGCTGATATATCTTGGCTTAAGGTTGCGTTGATACGGCTTCCGTCAGGTAGTTGTGCGTCGAGTAGCGGTTTTGCGTAGCTGATGTATTTTCCGCATTTTTGTGCGAGTTTTTCTACGAAGCTTTCGAGTTGTTGTTCATTAGTAAATGTAATGTTTGTTTTGAGGTTGCCGTATTTTCTGTGGACGATGTAGATAGGTGTGTTGAGTCCATTGCATTCAATGTCTTCTAGATAATAGTCTTTCATTAAGGGTTCTATTTGGTTGAGTCCTACGAAGTCTCTATAGACATAGTACATGAGTTTGGTGAATGTTTCTGTGCTTGTTTTGATGTTGAGTTCGTTGAGGATGATTTTGATGTTTTTTTCTAGGTAGGCAATGATGGTTTCTGTTGTTTTGATGTTGAGGACGCTTAAGTTGATGAGTTCTTGTATGCCTTCTTCGATGAGTTGGAGTGTTGTTTGTTCTTCGTCGTTGAGTTGTGGTTCTTCTACAACATAGAGTAGTTCGTTGGTTGCGTGGTCATAGTAGATGTGTGCTGCAACATAGGGTGCTATTAAGGGGTAGCGTAGGTCGATGGTAGTAGGTGGTATGTTCGGTAGGGTGGGCATTTCTGCTGTTTCTATGTGGAATAATGGTTGTGGTTCTGGTTCTTCGTTCATGATAGTGCTCCCTAGACAGTCATAACGTCATGAAAAAGAGCTTTTAAAGAAGTGTCTTCACGCTCAAAGTGTAAAAAACTACCCTTTAGTGTACAGTCAATGCAATAATGGTTGTTCCTGCTGTTCCAGGTTCTTGATTTTTGAGTAAGAGACTATAAGTTCCTAAGAGTGGCATGCCTGTGGATCCAGGTGTTGGTTGGAAATGTATGTTTTCGTAGTGGCTGTCAATGTGAACAAGGTAGTGTCCTTGTTGTGGTAGTTGTTCTTGCCAGAGTTCTAGGTTGCCTTCTTTTTTTATGATCTTATTATCAGGTGTGCTGGGTTCTATGAGGAGTGCTTCGGTGGGTAGTTCCCAGTGTATGCCTGTGGTGTTAATAAAAAAGTTTCCTTTGGTGATGGTGAGCGGGTTGAGTTCTCGTTGTGATGCTGTTCCTTCAAGATAAATGGTTCTGACCGTATTGTCTAGAGTAAATATGAGCTGTTTTGTTTGTGCGTACGTGTTTCTGTCGCGTAGTTTTTCAATGGAGGGTAATGCTGCGGTGAGGAGCAGTCCTATGGCTATCATGCCTATGGCTGTGTACAGGACTGCTGCTACCCATATGGTTCCTCGTCGCATAATTTTATTCAACTGCTGCTAAGCATTCGAATTTTCTTTCTTTGACAACTTGGCTGCAGGTTACTTCTTTGCCGTTGATGCTAATGTTTGCTATGGCTTCTACTTTGGTTCCTCCGATGAGGTCAAAGTCGTAGTCTGTTCCTGCGTAGGTTTTTATGCCGAATGCTGGCATGCCTTCTGTTCCTATGGGTAGGACATCTCCGCCCGCGTGTATTCTGAAGGTGAGTGCTTCTATCGTGTTGGATCCTTTATTGTCTACAGTGATAGTGTTGTCTTCGCAGCTGACGTCAGTTATTTCAAAGTCAAGGTTGTTGATGCAGCTGAGTGCTTCTTCTGTTTGTTGTGATGTCCTGTCGGTTGTTCCTTTAACATAGTTCAATCCCCAGTTGGTTACTATCACTGCTAGTGCGATGGTAAATCCTATCAAAAGGACGGTAGCAATGAGTGGGCTTATGGCTTTTTTATTCATGGTATATTCCTCCTTTTTTTATGGTAAATCATAGACCTCATGTTGGCCGCTGCATGATTCGTAGATGCCTGATGAGATTTTTATGCGTGGTATAATATCGAGTTCTGTGGGTATTCCTACGATGCCGGGGTTGTAAGTAATAGTGTAGTCTTGTATCATACTTGCAGGTAATGTTTCTTTTACTTCGATGGTTTGTTGTTTGTTGAAGTTGTTTCTGACGACGACGTAAAAGGCATCGATGGTTTCTTTTGTATTTTCTAGGGTTAGAGTGATGTCGCTGCCGCTGAGGACAGCATCTTGTATGAGTATGCTGATGTCAGTTGCACATGCGAGGCGCGTGGTTGCTATGGTTCCTTGTTTTTCTTGTAAGTCTTTGATGTAGTTGCTGGAGAAGAGTATGACGATGACGACGATGGCTATGGTGAATCCTAGGAGAATGACCGTAGCTATGAGTGGTGTTATCCCTCTTTTTTCCATGGTTGTTTAGGTGCTAGGGCACGTGATGATGATTTTTCTTTCCGTGCAGGTTGTTTCTTTGTAGAGTGGTGTAAGTTCTAGCCTTGTATCTGCAGCGGGTTGGTCGATATTTAAATCTTCTGCTGGCTGGGTTATGCTTTCTCCAGGTTTGAGTGTTAACAGTCTGTTTTCTTCTTTGATGTTGAGTCCGTTTCTGGTGAGTTCACCGTTTTGTCGTATGATAAATTCTTGTATGGTGAAGCTTCCCGTATTTTTTATGGTGAGGGTAATGTCGGGTTCGTTGCAGTCGCTGAGTGTTGCTGAGAATGATACATCATTGCAGAGGTAATCTTCTTGGAGTATGTACTCGTTTGCTTGTTCTGCTTGTTGTTTCATCCATACACCTATGGTTGTTGCTAGGACAACGGTGACGCCGATGAGGAGTACCCAGCTGATGACTTCGCTTATCCCTTTTTTATGCATGGTGTTATTCCAGGTTGAGCGTCTTGATAAATCTTCCTTTGGTGTATACTTTTCTGGTCATTCCTTTGGTTTCTCTGCTGACGATGACGACGTCAGGTTTTCCTTTGGTGATGGTTGCTTCGTAGGTGGATTGGGTAGTATCTTCTTCGTGGATAGTGATAGTAATGGGGTAATTATTGTTGGTGCTGATGCTGAGTTTTTTTATGCAGCGATTGTTGCTCGTGATGACGTTTTGTAGTTCCGGGTCTGTTTCTCTGCCGATGCCGAGGTAAATGGTTGTTCCTGCGAGTTTGAACCCTGCAGGTATTTGTTGTAAGCATCCTTTGATATCGTTGCTGCTGGTTCCTTCATGTTCTACGTCAACGTCTTCTTCTAGGTAGTTGCCGATGTAGAGATTGTTTTGGTAGTCAAAGAGGTAGAGGAGTCCGAAGTTCGGGTTTTTTGTTTTTGAGTAAGCAGTGAAGGTAGTGGTGAACATGGTGAAATAGTCTTGGATGTCATTAGAATTTTTGATATTGTTTGCTAATAAATAATTAATAAGCTTTGCACTTTCTCGTTCGTAATTAAGGGTGAGTTGTTCAAAGTCGTCTTCGACGATGGCTTCTTGTATCGTGTTAGTTTCTGTGTAAAGGGTGTAGATAACGAATGCGAGGATGATGACGGCGAGTAGGTAGACTTGTCCTCTTTTCATGATTGCTGGTACGTGTTAGTTGTTTTAAATAGCTTTCTTAGTTGGTTGAATATGGTCTTGGGTTCTGGTGTTCCGTCAACTTCTTCTAGGATGCCTTTTTTCTTGTAGTAGTTGAGTACAGGTTCTGTTTCCGTGTGATAAATTTCTATGCGTTGTTGTATGCCTTCGGGTGTGTCGTCTGCTCGTGTGGTAAGGAGTGTGTTGCAAAAATCGCAGTACCCTTTTCTTTGTTCTGGTTTTGCATGGTTATAGGTGGTGTGACATCTCACGCATTCTCTTCTATCTTGTAGTCTTTTGTAGACTTCTTGTTCGGGTAGGATTAAGTGGATGACTTTGTCGATGTGTACTGTTTTGTCTAAGAGTATGGCTTCTTTGAGTGTTCGTGGGTAGCCGTCAAGGATGAAATGTTCATAGTGAGTGATGTAAGGGAGTAAGAGTGAGTGGATGATTTCGTCAGGTACTAGTAATCCTTTGTCAATAGTTGTTCGTAATTGTCGTGCGAGGGCTGTTCCTTTGTGTTCTTCTTCTCGTAGTAAGTCCCCTCCAGAAATGTGCTTCCAGCCGTAGGTCTTTTCGAGGAGTTGTGCTTGTGTTCCTTTTCCTGATCCTTGTATGCCGAGGATAACTATTTTCATCCGAAGTAGTGATACTTGCTTTTTTTCAGTTCTTCTCGCCAGCCTTTTTTAAGGTTGGTCATAACTTTTTCAAGGTCTTTTTTCATCTTTTTCCATGCGGTGTAGCTTTCGTTGATGTAGGCTGCATCGTCTTTTTCTTCGCTGGTGAAGTCGAGGTGTGTTGAGCTTCTTTCCAGGTACATGAGTTCTTTCAAAAGTTCGTAGATAAGTTGTAGGTCTTCTTCGTTGAAGAATTTTGTTTCTTCAAGATTGATGAAGCTTCCCGGGTTGGGTTGGATGTAAGATTCTAGGAGTGTTGCGTAACTACCCATTTTTTCTGCGATGGCTCTTCGTACTTGTTTGAGGAAGGGTAAGTCTTCTAGTTCTAGTGCGCTGAGTTCGAATTCTCCATTAATGGCGTTCCAGGAGGGCAATTTGTGTTTTTTTTCTGCTTTTTGATAGGCTTGGTGTATTTTGTCAGTTTCCATGAGGGCTGGTCTTGGTTGTTTGTATAAAAAGGTTTTTATGGTGTGTATAAAGAAGCGATAAGTTCTTTTGTGGTCATAACGGGTAGTATTGTCTGTTGTTGAAAGTGTTTGTCGTCTGACCAGATAGTTGCTTTTTTGCAGAGTGCTGCCGCGATGAAGGGTGTATCTTCAGGGTCAATGTGATCCATGATAGTTTTTGCCAGTGATTTCTTTTCTTGCAGTTCTTCTTGAGGAATAAGTTGAATGAACATGAAGAGTTTTTCTAAGATGTTAAAGAACTCTTGATAGGTAACCTGTGATTTATTGATAATAAGTTGATGGTGTTTGAGTATGCTGAGCAATGAGGGTAAGGGAAAAAAGAATAGGTGTTGAGACGTGATGATAATTCTTCTTATGGTTGAGTCTTTCATGAGTGCAGCAATGATAATATTTGCGTCAAGAATAACATTCATGCATGGAATGACTGCAAAGTTTCTTTTTTAACGTTGCGTGAAATTTCTCGGATATCTTTCGGCGTGAGTTTGCTTTTTTTAAGGATGATATCCATGCTTTCAAGGATGCGGAGTCTTTCTTCTATAGAAAGTCGTGCCACTTCACTCCAGCGTATCTCAGTATGTTGTTGCATGCGTTTGTGTAAAGCATCGGGTACGGCAAGAGTAATATTAACCATAAGGAATTTATGTGTTTACACATATTTAAAGGTTTCTAAAGTTTGAAGACAATAAGGTTTTTATAAAGAAGTTCAAGAAATAGAGAATCATGAAACTAACGTTATCGCAGAAAAACATCTTAGATCAAATCTTAGTTGCTAAAACACGTAAGCTACCCGTGGATGGGATTATTGGCGAGTTTAATTGTTTGTACTCCCCTATTCGTTCGCAGCTGGGTCCTTTTCAGGAATGGTTTGGTGTGGATACGGATAAGGATGGTTTGAAAAAGATTAAGGCTGAAGTGAAGTCTGATAAGGTGCATGTGCGTTATGGTATTGTTTCTGAGCATGTGGATATTCCTGATAATGCTTGTGATATTCTTTTGTGTCCGTTGCAGTTGCATGAACAGGTTGATTTGGCTGCTGCTTTGGTTGTTTTGCAGGCGAAGGTTGCTTTTGGTGGTAAAGTCATTATTATTGATGTAAATAATAGTGAGAAGACGCGTAGGTCTGCTGAAGAAGATAGGGTTTATTATCATAAAGAAAAAGATATTGAAATGCTGGTGGGTAAACTGCGTGGTTTTTCTAAGTCTTCTCAGGATATTTTTGTTGTTTATGAGTGGCTGAAAGTTTAGGGTTGTTTTATTTTTGGGTCATCTGTTGCTAATAAGCTTTCTAGTTTCCTCGCTCGCTGAGGGTGGACAAGTTTGCGTATTGCCTTTGTTTCTATTTGTCGTGCTCGTTCTCTAGTTGTTTTGAATATTACTCCTACTTCTTCAAGGGTGTAGGTATAGCCGTCGCCAATCCCATAACGCATTTTTATTATTTCTCTTTCCCTAAAGGTAAGAGTCGCTAAAACATCTTGTACTTTTTCTCTTAAAAGTGCCCGTGCGTGGACGACTGCTGGTTCGTGTTCTAGTTCATAAGCGGCAAGATAGGCTTCAAGATCTTTATAAAAATGGTCTTTTCCGCCTATAACTGCCTGGTTTCTAGAAGAGTGTCGTTCTCTTACTTTTTCTAAGAGTGCAGTATATACTCTTTCTGTTCGCTCTCGTTCACGGTTTCCTCCAAATAGTGCATGAACAAGTCCCTCTTCTGCTGTGGGGTGATGAGTAATTACATCGCGAATGACTGGTGAAAAGACATGATCATCAATATAGGTTCGTGCTTCAGGAGATAAATTACCATAAATTCCTCTTGCCCAGAAGACTTGTTCGTCGGGTGTTCTTGCGATATGTAGTTCTGAAGGTAAATATTTTTTTCTTTGCTGTGCTAAGGCATGAATGGTATGAATGCTGACGTGATAGCCTTCTGCTAATGCTTTTCTAGGAACTCCAGCATTTACTAGATGAGCTATTTCTTGATGTTGTTCTCTGGTAAGTTTGTCTGATGGTCGGTACTTAGTCATTTTTTATCTCCTTTTATTCAGTCCATCGTGGGCCAATCATGGATGACCTGTCCCTAACACCCTGACATTCAAGGGCGTAAAGTCTTTCTCTACCCGTTCTAGAAGAGCCTAAGCGTAAGATCATTCCAGAATCGCAGGTGCTTAAAAAGGAAACAGTTTGTACAGGTTCTTCTCCTTCTTGAACATCAATGCTATCAATATGAAAACTAGGTACTTTTAAAGTTCCAGAAACTTTCTGGAGTAATACAGTTCCAATCTGCCCATAATTTGCTAATACTAGACCATTGTTAGTCCGTTTCCATCTGCCACATTTGTCTTGATAGCTTTCTTTTGGTGCAAATCTTGTTGTTGCATCATTACTTACCACAACGCCGTCTATTTCTTTTCCATCTCGGATTTTTATTTCTAGTTCTTTTATGTCTAATCTTTTTTCTAGTCCTTCGGCTTGAGGATCATCTACAACAAAAACTCCGTTTTTAGTCCATAGTTTTTGGCTAAAATCCCAGATGCCTCTTCTCATGGCGCATCTAAAGTTGTCAAAAGGGCCATCGTTAATAGGTTCACTCCTTACTTCTGGATAGCAGTATGCCCCGTGCAATAAATGTGCTAATATTTCACCATGTGGTGCAGGGTTTCCAAAGCTGTTAGCGGGGTTTCCGTAACGGGTAACTTTTTTTCCTTCTTCTAGGTAGGTTCCTGGGTCTTCTACGGGATGTATAAATGTAAATTCTTTAGTATCATCGGTTCCATGGGGTATCCACATTGCTCCCATTCCTAATGCGGCGTGAGGTAGTGGTCTCATCATCTCTCCTGTGTAAAAATACCTGGTTTTTTCCATGATTCTTGTATTAATAATGCAAACTGTGCTAGAACAGTATTACTAGTTGTTGAGGGTGCTTGGTAGTGTATTTGTAGGAAGTCATGTTCTAGGTGTATTCCTATATCATGGGATGTTGCATGAAATGATCTTTGAGCAGAATGTACATGAAGTATCTTTCCTTCTACAGGGGTTAGGTGTACCACGCGTACTTTTCTTCGTTTTTTCTGTTCTTCCTCTTGAAGTATACGTTTTAATTTTTCTGGATAGTAGTCAGCAGTATGGCGAAGATTCTGGCCAGGTTCAACTGCTACTAAAAGTTGCGGATGAGTAAAGGGTTTATGAGTGATAACAATTCCATTTCCTAAATATCCTTGGCCAAAATATTCTATTTCGTCAATGACACGTTCAGCAATAGCTAAGTCAGGGTGGTCTTTTCTAACGTAAAATCTACCGTGTCCTTTGTGGTTAATTTCTAAAACATCATCAATAGTTAATGGTTTCATAATTTCTCCTTTAATTTTATTACTTCTTAGTAATACTTGGAGAGTATTTAGTTATTTGTCGTACCAGTATAGTACGAAATATTTAAGTACTAGACAATATAAAAAAATATCATGAAAACAGGCATTTTGCGAGAATTAGGCCTTTCAGATAATGAAATTAAAATTTATGTCTATTTGCTCAAGTCAAGTACGGTTACAGCTTATGATATTAGTCAAAAAACAGGCATTTATCGTGTTCATGTTTACGATAAGTTAGAAAAGCTTATGGATAAAGGATTAGTTACGTCTTTATATCAGGGCCCAAAGAAGTTCTTCCAAGCAACAGCTCCAGAAAAAATAAAGCATTACATAGATGAAAAGAAGAAAAAGTTAGAAGAACAAGAAACTGCAGTGAATGAGCTAATTCCTGATTTAGAGGCAATGATGGCTGCTCCTAAAGAAGATACAAAGATTGAAATTTTCCGTGGAAAGGAAGGTTTAAAATATTTTTTAAAAGATGTTATTAAGAGTAAACAAGAAATTCTTATTCTTTCTATTGAAGAACAAAAGTTTGAGGAAGCTATTCCTATTTTTATGAAGCAGTATTTTAGGGATCTTAAAAAAGAAAAGATTAAGGAACGAGTTATTGCTATGAAAAGAGAAGGTGTGTTCTTGTTTGATAAAGAGGCAGCTCCTACGACGCAGTATCGTTTTTTAGAAGGAGAGCAATTTAATCCGACGAACACAATGATATATGGAAAAAAGGTTGTATTGATTATTTGGGGGAATCCTATTACAGTAGTTATGATTGAGCATGAGGGCACGGCTAAGACCTATCGAAATCATTTTGAGCAGTTATGGAAGATTGCTGACAAGTCCTTTAAAAAATAAAAGCCCAGGATGAGAATTGCACTCATAACCTTACCCTCTTTGAAGGTTAGCTTACCAAGGGTCTGAGCAGTCTTTTACTAATGCTCCACTGATTGAGCTACCTGGGCGTGGTCTAGCATTCTCTCTTTTGTTTTTTAAAGGTATCTTTTCAGGTGGTAAAGAAAAAAAAGAAAAAATTATTTAGAAGATTTAGGAAAGGGAATTTGTTTATTCTCTTTTCTTGTAGCAATCTTTGCAGTAAACGGGTCGTCCTTCTTGCGGCTTGAATGGTACTTCACATTCATTGTTGCATTTAGAACAGACTGCTTTATGCGTTTCTCGCGGTCCCATATTTCTTGGGCGGTCAAATCCTGGCATTGTTGTTTTCCTCCTGATGATGTCATCAGTTTATGTATATTGCTGAATGGTTCTAATTCGAGTATATAAGGCTACCGTATGCGTTTCCGTAGGTTTTACGGTGGACCAAAAGGGGAAATATGTATAGTAACTTAAAAGTAGTTACAATAGAAAGGTTTAAATAGTTAGTCGTAGTAATAGTAGTATGATTAAAAAGCCTAGAATACAGTATTTACCAGAAAAATTAGTTTACAGTTTTGATATTGTTAAAGGAGCAGCTATTGGTGGTCTTATCGGTTGGGGTGCGGGTGTTTTCAGTGATGCTATGCACAATACTATTATTCCTGAAGCTGCAAAAGTCGATGAAAAAGTTGGTGAAGTCATGGTTGAGAAGGGTGGCAAGGCAGGAGAAACAGTTATCGGCGTTGATAAAAAAGTCGCTGATGTCTGGGATAGAGTACTAGGTAGAACACCAGAAGAGAAGAAAGCTTGGCGTGAAGAGCATGGTATCAAAGAACCTAAGTATCTTGAACAGGTTGATGATAAGCCGCGCACGCAAGAACAGCCTCCTGCGTTGCAACCAAGTCATTATACATCAAGCTGGTTAGCTTTAGGTTTAGGTATAGGTGCCGCTTATGGCGCTTTGAAAGGTTTAGGTAATTATGTTCGCGGTAAAAGAGAAAGAGATTTAATCACTGCTACACAAGAAAATAGCAGGTTACTTAGAATATCAAGAGATTTAGAAAGCGAGGTGGCTGATGATGACCAAGATTATGGAATGTAAATTGATACAACCGGTGATGGTTGAGAAGAAAGATACTATTGTTACTGTCGCTCAGAAGATGGTTGCTGAAAAAGTGAAGCATGTTATTGTTGTTGAGAATCAGATGCCTGTAGGTATTGTAAGTATGCATGATATTGTTACGCGTTTGGTTGCACAAGATAAGGATGCTCGTGTGGTTACTGCTGCTGATATTATGACACATCCTATTGATAGTTTGGAAGAGAGTATGTCTATTGAGCATGCGTTTATGCATATGGTAAAAAAGAATGTTTTCTTTATGCCTATTACGCGTGAGGGTAAGTTGGTCGGTCTTTTGCCGTTTTCTAATCAAGTGAAGGCAGGTACGTGTTAATATGAGTTTATTAAACAAGTTGCGTGATGCAGGTAAGTGGGCTGTTCCTGCTTTGGTAAGTCCTAATGTTGATGATCAGTTAGCTAAAGCAAAGAGTTATGATCCTGTTCGTTTGGCATTGCAGGGTTCTAAGTCTCGTGATGAGTATAATCGTTTAGAGGATGTTTTGCGTCATCATTTGGTTGATACAAATGCGGAGAATGGTCGTTTGCATCATTTTGCTGGTTTGTTGGATACGTATGATCATGCTTTGGTTCCTGTTGATGCTGTTGCTGATTATATGAAAATCATGGGTGGTTCAGGGTTTGCTTTGTCTGCTGCTAAAGAGATTGTTGAGGCTCCTGCAAAGATGGCGTATAATAGTTATTATTTGGGTAAGACACATGATTTGATGGGTTTTTTGAAGAATATTGTGTATGAAGGTTTGTCTTTTTTATTGCCCGGTAGTTTGTTAGACTTGACGAATCGTTATGTGCATCAGGCGGATAAGTATGCAGTGAAGCAGGCGGTTGATCGTTTTGATCGTGATGCGAAGCAGGGTCGTTTATTTCAGTTGCCGCGTAAGGATTCTTTGATGGATCGTGTAAATCGGGCTGCGTAGTTTCGGAAGCTTTTAGGAAAATCAGTCGAAAGTATGATAAAGAATTATGTATGCTTAAAAGATAACGCTTAAATAGAAAGTATTACTAGTAATACTTGTATGACTACTATCCAGATGAGTGTGAAAAATGTGAATAAACAAGTATTTCAGGAGTTCAAGGCAGAAGCAGTGCGTAAAGGTATTCCTGTAGGTAGTGCTTTGACGTTGGCTATGAAATTATGGATTGAAAAAAAGGAGAAGGGAAAAATGAGAAAGCTATCTGACCTTAAGCCGTGGGATTGGGGAAAAGGTAACGAGCGAGTAAGTGAAGAGATTGACAAAATCCTTTATGAGGAAAATGATAATAATTGATGCTAATGTTTTATGTGCTTATTGGAATAACGGTGATGTCCATCATAATAAAGCAGTGCACATTGTCGATAGTCTTTTAGAAAAGGAAGATGGTGTTGTCATAACAGATCATATCTTTGATGAAGTAATTAGTGTGACGATGAGGAAGACAGGAAAGATAAGTGCTTTGAAAGTGGGTGAAACTATTCTTAATTCATGTATGTTTATAATACTTAATGATGAGGTCATACAAAAAGAGGCGTGGATGATATTCAAGAAGACGGAGAAAATGAGTTTTACTGATTGTGCAACAATAGCTTGTATGAATTCTGTAGGGATTGATAGGATTGCAACATTTGATAAAGAATTTAAGTCATGTAAGGGCATACAGGTTATTGATAACTAATTATTTTTTCTTGGTTTTCTTGATGCCAATGTAGACTAAGAGTACCAGTTCTATGAAGAGTACGATGACGCGCATGACTTTGCTGAGGTCTCCGAAGACTCTGACGGTTCCGTAGATGATGAGGAGTATGCCTCCAAACATGAATCCTGACGCTATAGAATCATTTTTGATGAAGATAAGTCCTGCGAGTATGGCAATAATACCGATGATTGCTGCTATGAAGAAGAGGTTTCTGCTGTAGATTTTGTTTGCTGCGTCGTAGGCTACTTGGCAGGTTTCACAGTAGGGTTTTACTTGGCATCCGTTCTGGTCTGTTTCATAAGCGACATAGCCTTTGTCTTGTGGACAGTCTTGGTAAACAGGTTCTTGGTAGTTAATGGGTGGGCATGCTGTTCTGTTGCTGGGTTCTGCATAAGGAAACTTGTTTACGAATTGGTTTTTGCAATAAGTGTTGTAATCTGGTTCGCTGTAAAATGCGTCAATGGCAAATCCTATGAAAAGTGAGAACAAGACTGCTATGCCAACGGTTAACGAGATGTTTTTGAGATTCATTAGTATTTAGTCAAGTTCTTTTGTTATTAAATGTTTCGTTAATGAATCATATTTTTTAGATTATTTTCCAGTACATGTAGGCTCCGAGTGCTAGTAAGAAGAGTCCTATGACGAGTCGCATGGCTCCTCGGTGTTCTTTTCTCCAGTTTTCCATGGTTTTTGATGATTTTCCCGCGTACATGAGTCCTATGATAATAAATAGTGGTAGGATAAATATGAAATTGTAGAGGAGTAAGAGTGGTACGCCGTTGCTGTAATTTCCTGTGCTGAGCATGCCGAGTATTGCTAGGTAGGGTGCTCCCGTGCAGGGTAGTTCTATGAGTACGACGAAGATGCCGAGAAATGCAGAGAAGAATATGCTTAATACAGGGTGTGTTGTTTCTAGTCGTTTGAAGTAATGGGTGAGGTGTTTTAGTCGTTCTCCTGCTCCAGGGAGCATTTGTAGGCTGAATCCTTTTCCGTACCAGAAGTAGTCTTTTATTTCTAGGAGTCCTGCTATGATGGCGAGTGCTGCTGCTATTCTGTAGAATGCGGGTGCTAGTCCTGCGGTGTATGCTAAGGTAAGTATGCCGAACCCTAGTAAGAGGTAGGTGGTGTAGACAGTAAAGATGTAGATGAGTCCGCAGAAGAGCATGCGGTATTTGTTTTTGAATACTGCTTGCATGTAGGCGAGTAAGAATATAAGTACGCCGAATACGCAAGGGTTGATGCTGTCGGCGAGTGCTGCTGTTATAACAATGCCGAGGTTGAGGTCCATTTATGCGCATCCTTGCGGCATGGGTGTGGGTGTTGCTAATTCTTTGTTGGGTGCGTAGAAATCATCAATATAATTTCTTATTTCGCAGACGCTTTTTCCTTCTTCTTGCATTTCTTTTGCTTTCTTGGCAATGTCAAAGCATACGGCGCAGGTTACTCCGTGTTTGTCGAATGTTCCGTCGTCTCTCCAGTAGCAGTGTCGTGAGTGTAAATGCCCTTCATATTTGCATCCACAGTAGCAGGGTATTTGTTCTAAGAGTGTTTTTCCTTCTTCTGATTGTGCGTACAGGTATATTTCTCTCATTTCTCCTTGTACATAGCTAGGCAAGGTTGTGGTGGCTGTTGATGTGCTGAAGAAGTATGCTATTCCTGCTAGGATGATAATAACAATGGTTGCTCCAATAATTTTTTTTGTGTTCATGGTTGATGCCTCCGTTAAACGAAATAATGTATGACATAAAATAATAAGATAATACTCATGCTGGTGATGTTGTCTCTGTAGGCGTGTGCATAATCTTTTTTGGTGAACATTCCGATGATGATGTAGACTGCTAGGGTGATGATTATTTTTCCTACCCAGTGGTGGGTGAAGGTGTTTGCTAAGAGTGTTTTGAAGGGTTCGTAGAGTTCACTGATGAGTACCATGATAGTTAAGAGCCATCCGCTGATGCTTGCTGCTAAGGTGTAGTTAAATGATTTCATGTTCCTGCTCCCTGGACGATCATTCTCCCCATAATGGCTAAAAGTATAGAAAGTATGCTGAGAAGTATCCACCACTGTTTTGCTTTTTTATCGTTGTGGTGGGTCATGAATGCTGCTGTTGTTCCGATGATAGGTAAAAAGATACCCCAGTGTTCTTTTGTTTCCATGAGTATGCTGTGGAGCCACACGTTGCTTCCTGCTTTGATGAGTGTTTTTGTTGCTGGGTAGAATACGAGGTAGAGCATACCTGAAGGTAGGAGTATGAGCCAGCTGCATGCTGCGGTTATCCATCCTAATATTTTGTTGGTAGGTTTTTTGCTGGTGATAATAAAATAGGGTAGAATAATGAGTGCTAGTCCTATGATAATATGAATATAGAGTACTTGGTCGCGCAGTTTACTTCACCTCTTCATTTTCTTTGTGGTGGGTAATTATTTAAACCCCTCGGTATCTTATTGGTTAGTATGGCGTTGTGTCCTATTTTTTCTGCTGCGAAGTTGTTTGGTAAGAAGTGGACGTTGCCATTGTTGGAAGAGGTGCATCAGCGTGGTGATAAGGGTTTCAATGCGTTGTTTGATCGTTTGCAGCCGATTACTGCTCGTGTTCTTGCTAAGCGTTTGCGGGATTTTGAGGGTGCGGGTTTGGTGCAGAAGAATGTGTATACGAATGTTGTTCCTATGAAGACGTCGTATTATGTGACGGATAAGGGTAAGGAGTTGTTGCAGCTTATTCAGTTGTTTAAAAAATGGCAGATGCAGTATCATAATGATTTGCCGTGTGGTACGATTGATTGTCCTACGTGTCCGTTGTTTTATGAGAAATGATACATACGTATTACTCTCTTAAGTACTAGTTCATCGGGCTTATATAAGCTATTTTTGTAAGGGCAAGTATGAACAAGGCAATTACTATGCTATCGCTAAATGATGGTTGTGAAGCTCGTCTTGTTAAGCGTAAGTCTTTACTTTCTGCTTTGTTGCTTGCAAGTGCGGATGGTTTTTCTCCAGTGTCTGCACCTGAGTTCATGAATATTCGTATAGCCCACCCACAGGATCATCTTGTGTGGAATGAATGGGTATATACTTCTTCTGCCCGTTTTACAGGTCTTTCACCCGCAGGTAATAAAGTTGTTGTATTTGTTCATGAGCCTAATTATTTGTCAAATCCTGCTAATATTGCTTTGGCAAATTATCAGGGTAGTGTTAAGTGTGGTGCTGCGCGTGTTCCTGATAATCTTGTTTCTAGGTTCTTGATGGATGAAGGTAAGATCGTTGCTGGTGTAACTGTTGTTTCTGTTGTTGATGCTGCTGATGCCGCTCGGAAAAGTGGTTTGCATCATATGGATTATGTTTTGGATCATTCTATGATTATTAATTATGCAGGTTCAAGAGATATTGCTTCTCGTTATCTTCCTCGTTATAAAGAAGTTAGTGGTACAAGTATTGCTGTCTTGTGTCCTGATGATCCAATCAATTCAGGGCGTTTGCTTCTAGTGGGGAACACGTTCAGTAGCAGCGACTTCCAAACAGGTAGTGGTAGTTTCCTTGCGGTGCGTCCATGAGTGCAGTTGATGTAGAAAGGTAGGATATTATAGTCCACGACTACTTTTTCTAGAAATCTTTTTCATGATGAAGTTTCTTATCTTTTCAGCTTCTTTCATATCAAGAGCAGGGATATAACCTTCAGCGTAGGTTTGCGCTGAATAGCCAGCGGTTTGTATCATAATACTAGAGAATCCTAATAGTCTTGCTAGAATACCTCTTTTTATGTCAACATTCTGGATTCTTTCGTAGGGCACGTTACTATATCGCTTCCAAATTATTCCTCGTTCTAGTTTTAATCCTTCTTTGGTAAATTCGTAAAACCATCGGTTATAAGCCATTCTTGAGTAAACTTCTCCAATGATTATGATTATGACCAGCGAAGAGAAAAGTGATAGTAAGGCAAATGAAAGACTTATCGTGCTGGGATCATTATTAATAATGGAGAAAACTATTTTTACGGCAGGAATAATAAACCCTCCAGTAAACCATGACAGTATAAGCAATAGCACATAGGCTCGAACTCTAAAAAGCCACTGAGCTCCAGGATGTAGTTTATGCATAGAGTCATAAAGTGAACCTCCTATATATAGTCTCCTAGGTAGAAGTAGGATGCGAGGGCAACACAAGCCTTCAGAAATAATACCACTGTAGTTTCAGTGGGATAAAGAATGTAAATTAGTCATTCTATAAATAGTTTTGTGTAATTAAACCAAAAAAGTTTATTATTTCACGGTTAATGTAGTCATCATTCCTGCTTCTAAATGTTCTGAAATATGGCAATGAAACATCCATTCTCCTGGATTAGTTACGTCTACTAAAAGGTCTACGGTGCTTCCTATGGGTATGAGTGTTGTGTCTTTCCATACATGGTTTTCTACAGGTTTGTTATTTATTGCTAAAACAAGGAATCTTTGTCCGTGGAGGTGTATGGGGTGTTGCATAGGGTGCATGGATTTTTCGTCGTTGAATATTCTTATTTTTATTTTGTCTCCAACATTTGCTTGCATGCCGATGTCCATGTTTTCTTTGTCTGTTGTTTCGTCGTGGATGATCCATTTAGTGTTGTCTGTTGTCGCTTGTTGGTTCATCATACTCATGGTATCTTCCCATTCTATGGGTTGTAGTTCTTCGTTTTCTTCGCAGTTACCCATCATGGTTCCGTCGGGCATTCTGTGGCAGGGCATTCCTCCCATTCCCATTCTTCCTCCCATCATCATGCTTGAATCAATAGATAGTCTTAGGTTATAGTCTGGTTTTTTGTCAAGGTAGGGTTGCACGTCAAATAGTTCTTCGTTTTCTTCGAGGTTGTTGAATGCTGCACTATAGTCATTTGTTGTTGCTTGTTCTGTTATAGTAATGCTTCCCAGTGGGGAAGATTTTATTGGGTTTATGTTTATGAGTTGGTATTCTCCTGGTTTTTGGAAATAAGTTTCTATGATATATCGTTCTCCCGGGGTGATGACTATAGAATCAACATAAGTTTCTTTTTTGTAGAGTCCTAGGTCGCTTCCGACTAATTTTATTTTTGCTCTAGGTATGGAGAGGTTGTAGGGTCGTACGTTGGAGGTGTCGGTGATATAAAATCGTACAACATCTCCTTTTGCAAGAGTTAGATTATAGTTTGTTTTTCCGTTGACGAGCATGATATTGCCGTATCTTCCCATGAGTGCAAAGTTTGCTTTTTCTTTGCCGTATGGTACTATTTCTTTGTTGTTTATAGCAATATCATCTAACATGAGTAGTTCTTCACGGTTTACGGGGTTGTATAAGTTATTTTGCGGTACGACAAGGATATTTCCTGCTAATCCCAGGTCTTGTTGTTGGTCTTCTCGTATGTGGGGGTGGTACCAATAGATGCCTGCATCGGGGAAGTATAAGTTGTAAGTATATTTTTCTCCTGGTTGTACTGGTTTTTGTGAGGTACCTGGTACACCATCGTCTTTAACGTTTTGTCGTAATCCGTGCCAGTGGATGGTTGTTTCTTGGGGGAGATCATTGATGAGTTCTACAGTTATTTTCGAGCCTTGCATTACTTTGAGCGTTGGTCCTGGTATCATTTTGTTATAAGCGTACATTTCGTATGCTTGGTTGTTAATAATTTTTACTACTTGTGATGCAGTTATTGTATACAAATCACTGTTTTTTAGTTCTATGATTTCTGAAGCTTTCGCTTCGGCAACTTTTGTCGTTGAATTTTGATTAGTAAGGTATTGTGTGCATCCAGTAATTGTTAAGGCGAGCAGTAGAATTAAAGAAATCACGAATTTTTTGTTCATAGTCTTATTTCTCCGTTATACAGTTATTAAATCTTTCTCTGATCTATTTAAGAGTACAGCATTTGTAGCAACAATAATAGATGATATGCTCATTAATAATGCTGCAAATTCAGGTCTAAGTTCTATTCCAAATGAAGGATAAAGCAATCCTGCCGCTACAGGTATGGCGATGAGATTGTATATTGATGCCCAGAAAAGATTCTGTTTCATTTTATTGACTGTAGCTTTGCTTAATCGTATAGCTCTGAGTATGTCTGCTGGATCTGATTTCATAAGGACTACATTTGAAGTCTCTATAGCGACATCAGTTCCTGCTCCTATGGCTATGCCAATATCTGCTTGTGCAAGTGCAGGTGCATCATTCACTCCGTCTCCTACCATTGCAACAAACTTACCTTCATCCTGGAGTTTTTTTACATAGGCGGCTTTTTCTTCTGGAAGTACTTCTGCAAATACACGCGTAATACCAAGTTTCTCAGCCACTGTATCGGCAGTTTTTTTATTGTCTCCAGTGATCATAGCTATTTCTAATCCTAATTCTTGCATCTTTTTTATTGCATTCTGGGCATTAGGTTTTATCATGTCAGATACTGCGACTATGCCTGCTAGCTTTTTGTTAATAGCAATAATCATTATTGTCTTGCCATCATCAAGCAGATCTTCAATGTCCTGACGCATAATACTCACGTCTATATTGTGGTCTTTCATCAGCTTGATTGTCCCGACAAGAATATGATGATTCTTAACTATTGCTTCAACTCCATGGCCTGCAATATTTTTAAACCCTGACGATTCAAGTGATTCTATGTTTCTATTTTTCGCTTCTTCAAGAATTGCTTTGCTGAGTGGATGGGAGGATTTTGCTTCTGTAGCTGCTAAGTACAGAATTATTTCATCTTGCAAATATCCTTTTGCTGCAATTATGTCTGTCACTTTTGGCTTGCCTTCGGTAAGTGTGCCTGTTTTATCAAGAATTACTGCGTTTATTTTTGAAACTTGTTCAAGTGT
>DATDVL010000070.1:0-10244 GCA_035290025.1 Candidatus Nanoarchaeia archaeon | reverse complement strand
GGTCTTTTTACGTTTTCGAATTCGTCGACCATCATGATACCTTTATCGTATTGGGTGAAGAGTGTTGCGTCTTCTAGTTCTGTTCCTATACAGCAGGTTCTATTCTCCGTGAGTTGTTCTATGGCTGAAAAGAAGTGGTGTGCTCCTAGTCCTTCGTCGTTGACGAGGAGTATATGGAAGAGTTCTGGTGCTGTGATAAGTAACGCCAATGCTTTTTTGAGTGGTTCTAGTCCTATGATAGTTCTTGCCATGAAGCGTGGTACTATTTCGTAGGCTTGTTCTTTGAACTGGTTGAACCATCGGTGTTCAAACCATTGTTTGAGCTGGTTGTTCATGCGTTGAACAATTGGTTCTAGTGTTTGATCACTGGTGCTGATATAGAGGTAGTCATTGTCTTCAAGAAGGGTAAATCCTGCGCTGACACTTTCGAATTGTATGCGGTGTTGTTTGACATACTTTTTTATGTCTTCGTAGGCTTCGTCATGCTGAAAGAACTCTAGACAGAATCGTTCATCATCAGTGAGCCTTCTGAGGCTCCCGAGCAAGTCGAGGAAACCCATGAGTGGGTTAGTGGTGAAGTAATTCCAATCGTCGTATTTCGCAGACGCTGGCAGGATATATTTTTTTTACAGATTCTCTGGTTTCTTTTTGTAGTTTATTTTGTATGACCGCAAGGAATGCTGTTTGTGCATCCATGTTTTTGAAGTCTTGCGTGATGTGTTCTCGTACTTGTAAGCGCATGCTGTTGAGTGTTGACTTGTAAGTTTTGCTTTTGGTCATGAGTAATGGCTTTATTTGGAAGGTAATATTGTCTTTGGTAGTGACAGGGAACGAGTCTTCTATTTTTCCACCGCTACGTCTGATGATTTTTTTGACGTAGGCACCGCTGAGTTCATAGCCGACGAGTTCTGTGTTGGCTTTTCCTTCACTGATGCTTTTTATTTTTAGGTGTACGTCAACGTTTTGTTTTTTTGGGTCATTAGTAAGTGTCATTAAGTTGATGGCCATGTTTCTTCCGACAAGTTGTTCTGGTCGTTCGCAGATGGTTTCTCCTACTTCCATATTGTTGAAGATAGCGGGTGCTTGGAGTGCTATCCAGATTTTCTTTTTGAGCTTGACATCTGTCTTTTTGGTTGCATTTTCTATGCGGTGTTTTGCCATGGTTTCTTCATTTCTTGGGACGCTTAATAAAGTTTTCGTTTAAAGGGTTTTTATGGTGTTTTCTGTGGTTTGAAGGGTAATCAATACTTCTCGTGCCTTGATCAAAAATGCTTGTTGTTGTTCTTGGGGTATGCTGGTTCCTGCTGCAAAGCTGTGTCCTCCAGCGGTGAGTCCGAGGGGTTTCGTAATAGTAGTAAGGATATAGTTCATGTTGAGGTTGTTTTTGTTTACTCCTGCGATGCGTGCGCTTATCTTGGTAGTATCATCAAGTCCGTGTGCTAGTCCGATAATAACAGTGCCGTCGTCATAGATGTTGCTTCTGCTGATGAGTGAGCATAAGACCCCGATGAGGTGGTCTCTGATGTGTTCTTCTGCATTAATCAGTAAATATCCTTTTCCTTCTTCTACTTTTCCTTGTTTTCCTTTGTTGTTGTAGAACCAGTTGAGTGATTCAATGATGTCTCTTCGATAGCGGTCGTGGAGTTCTAGTGCTTCTTCTCGTGCTTTCTGATTGCCAAGGCATGCTGCTAATCCTATGCCATACTTTTTTAGTCGTGCGCAGCAGTTGAGGATGGTACTGTATTCTCGTAAGTCTTTGAACAGGCTATCTTCTGTTTCGTTGTTCAATAAGTAGACAGGTCCGTAAATTTCGTCGTTTTCATCGCTGCCGATGCGTTTGGTGGTTATGGCTATGATGAGTCGTTTTATTTCTTCTTGGTCTAAATCTTTGAGTTTTCTCCATCGTCCTTTTTCGTAGGTCTTGATGTTTTGTTCTTCTAAGAAGCGTATGGCTTGTTTTTCATTACCGGTAACATTGGGTATGTAAGGGCTGGTGCTGTATTCTAGTGCTTTGTGTAAAGGTTTTGTTTGCATACCGAAGATGCGTAGGTCTTGTTCTATAGTTATGGTTCCTAGGGTTACTGCGTTGTCAACAATGTCTTGGTTCATGTTCCAGAATCCTTTGTCTTCTTGTCCGTCACCAATAGCTCCGATAATGGCGAGGTAAGCATATGCTTTGTTTGCTTCGTTAAGCATTTTAGCGAAATAGTAAGTAACACCCGCTGCTGATAAGTCTCGTGTGCCATTGATGTCATATAAGTAGGGGTTGAGATGGTAAATGTGGTTTCCTGCTGTTTCTGGTTGGTGGTGGTCGAGAACGAAAATGTTTTTTTTCTCAAGCTTTTCTATGACAGAGAGAGTGGTGCTTCCTAAGTCAAGGAAGAAATAAACATCATAATGTTCATGATTAAGTTCTTCTATGAGTCGTGGTGTTACTCCTCGTACAATAGTTGCCACATATTTGAGGTTTTCTCGTGCTAGTGCTTTGATGAGAATGGCGGTTGCTGCTATGCCATCAGCGTCTTGGTTGGCAATGATGCGTACAACGCTCGGTCTAAGTGTTTTGAAGTGATTTACTGTTTGTTTGATATGTTCTTCGAAATCTGCCTGACTCATTGATACATCGTAGGTTGTCCCTACGGTCCCCCGTTAATAATGAATAGGAATTATTATTCGAGAAGAAGTTTTGCTTTGTCTCGTTCGTACATCCAGGTTGCTGGGAGTATGCCTTCTCGTTTGTAATACGTGACGAGTCGTTTGATCTTGCTGCCGTTGAGTAATAATCCTCGTCGTGCTACTTGGTCTTGTTTGAAGTTTTCTAGGTGTTTCATTAAGGCGATGTCTTGTATGACTAATGCTCGTAAATCGTAGGGTATTTTGGTGCTAATTTCGTTTTCTACAAGGATGGTAGTAATGTTTTTTCCGGTGACTACTTTGACATTGGGAATGCCATAAGTGTCTCGTAGTGTTAATCCTATGAGCGCAGGTGCCATGCCTTGTTTTGCATGTTTGATGACGAGTTGTTCTACTTCTTTGGGTTCGTAGCGTAGCCAGGACGGCTTTGTTTTCTTAAGGGGTTTCTTGCTTCCTGACTTCCCTTTCTTTCCTGAGTATAATCGTGCCATAGGTAGAAATTCTTCTTTTGAAGACGATTTATAAGCTTTTTGAAAATGGATTTAAGCAATGGTTAATTCTGCGTCTAAAGGTATTCCTTGAAGTTTTTTGAGTCGTCTTTCGGCGATTCGTGCCATTTGTGATGCTGCTAGGGAAACGAGTCCTATACCTACAGTTACTATCGAAGCAGCTAATAGTGCATTTTGTTGTGAATGTCCTGTATGAATCTGGCCTGCATAATTGCCTAATGCCATGGGTATAATCATTACTGCGGGCCCATAGGAAAACTCTCTCATGGCAACAATGTTCGCCAGACGTCGTTGTGGTACAGGAAGGTGGCTATAAACTAATTGCATGGTAAATAGGATTTATTGCTTTAATTTAAGTCTTTCGAAAAGAAAAATAGCCCCGGGCGGATTTGAACTCGGCAATGTGTTAGTTTGGCTAACATTTCCGCCGTCAATGCCTGACTTTGTTTTAGTCAAACACCAAAGGGCACTATCCTTGGCCGCTAGACGACGGGGCTATTAATAATTTGAAGAAAAGGGCAGTTTTTAAGTTTATGGTTGAGCTTTCTGTTTTCTTTTGTATCTTCCGCGTCGTTCTACGTTGTTTAATCGTTCTAATACGGTTTTTGCTTCTGCATAGGTTTGATATGCTTCAAGTACCCATTGAAAACTTTCTTCTGCTATCTTATGGTGTCTGCTGTTGAGTGCTTGTCGTAGTAAGTGGAGGTCTACGGCTTTGTCTTCTATTTTATTGCTTATCACGCTGAGCCCAAAGTCTATGAATTTTACTTCTCCTTCGTGGAGTATCATGTTGTTGGTGGTTAGGTCTCCATGGATAATATCGTTTTGGTGGAGGTAAGCAAGGTTTTTTCCTATATTCTTACAGATTTTCTTTCTTTCTGCTGTGTTTGCTGTTGCAAATGGTTTTTTTAGTGGTGGTTCTGGGTAATAGTCCATGATTATTTTCATGGTGGTTTCGTCTACTTGGTAAATTGTTGGTGCGAAGGGTACTTTTTTCATGATGCGTGCTTCTTGTCGCGTTCGTTGTAGTCGTAATTTTTTATCAATATGGGGGTGGCGGTAAGATTTACTGACACGTTCTTTGATAAGTTTTCCTTCTTCTAGGTAGATCTTTGCTTCTGCTCCTTGTGCTATTACTTGCTTTTGCATGATAGAAAGAAAGAATACATGTTTAAAAAACAAGAAGATTATACATTAATTACTATATAATAGTAAAAAAGGAAAGATTTATAAAACTGTAAAAATATGATAATAATATGATCAAAACAATATTCGAATGGAAGGATGATTTTGAAGGCAGAATAGAAATTACTCCTACAGATGGATCAGAAAGAGCAGTAATTTTTGCAATTGCCCAAGAAGCATATAACTTCGCATCATTAGATGCAGATGGTAGCTCTAGAATTAATTTAGGTGATGATTTTTATGCGAGGTTTATAAACGCAAAGTTTGATGCTGCAGGAAAGATTACTGAAGGAGATAAAGTGTTAAATATGGATTATGTTGATGATCTTTGTGTTAAAGCAGCAATAACTAAAGATGATAAAGGCAGACTAATTTTTTCAGCAGTTCCTTTTGATACAAATCGTAAAAATGAAGGATATGCCCACGGTACGATGCTTGATAGTGCAAGAGTGAGTTACTAGAAGATTATTCGCTTTTGCATTGTTCGCAGTAATATTCTCCTAGTTCTTCTTTTCCTCGTTGGATGTGCGCTTCTTTGCCGCAGTTTTCACATTGATAATACAGGATAATCACCTCTTTGTTTATAGTATTATTTTTTGAATTTTCCCATTTTTTTCATAAGTTTGTTCATGTCAGGGTTTTTTTCTCCTTTGAGGAGTTTCATCATTTTTTTGCTTTGCTTGTATTGTTTCAGTAATTCTCGTATTTCTCCGACACTTCGTCCTGATCCTTTTGCTATGCGTTCCATGCGTTGGGGTGTAATGATATCCGGGTCTTCTAGTTCTCCTTTGGTCATGGAGTTCATGAGTATTTTCCAGTACTTTATTTTTTCTTCTTGGCCTGCTAATGCTTCTTTAGGTATGCCAACATTGCCCATGCCTGGTATGAGGTCAAGTATTTTGTTGAGTGGTCCCATTTTGTTCATGGCTTGTATCTGGTCGTAGAGGTCGACGAGGTTGAATTCTCCTTGTAATACTTTTTTGCTGAGGTCTTTTACTTGGTTTTCGTCAAGTGCTTCTTTTGCTTTTTCTAGTAGTGCTTCCAAGTCTCCCATGCCGAGGAGTCGTGAGACGAATCCTTGTGGGTTGAATGTTTCAATGTCATCAAGTTTTTCTCCTGTTCCTATGAATGTTATGGGTGCTCCGGAGGCGTTGCATGCTGATAATGCACCTCCTCCTTTTCCTGTTCCGTCTAGTTTTGTGACGATAATGCCTGTTATTTGGCAGCTTTTGTGGAATTGTTCTGCTTGTCGTTGTGCTGCTTGTCCTATGTCTGCGCTGATGACTAATAATCGTTCTTCTGGTTTGATGAGATGGTTGATGGTTTCTATTTCTTTGATGAGGTCTTCGCTGAGTGCGTCTCTTCCTGCCGTGTCAAAAATGAGCAGGTCATATTTTGTGTATTCTTTTTCGAATTCGTGGTAGATTTTTACGGCGTTTTTTTCTGTTTTGTTAACGTACGTGGGTACGTTTATTTTTTTCCCTAGTTGTTCTAGTTGTGCTGCAGCTGCTGGTCTATGGACATCAAGTCCTATGAGCGCTACTTTGTGTCCTCGTTTTGCATAGTAATAAGCAAGTTTTCCTGAAGTGGTTGTTTTCCCGCTGCCGAAGAGTCCTACAAGCATGAGTGATGTTGGTCTTTTTGTTATCTTTATCTCTTGTTTGTGTTCTCCTAAGAATCGTACGAGTTCTTCGTAAACTATTTTGATGAGATGTTCTTTTTTGGTGATGGTTTCGGGTGTTTTTTCTTTTAATGCTCGTTGCTTGATACTTTCTGAGAGTTTGAATACGAGTTGTACATTAACATCTGCCTGTAATAATGCTCGTTGTATTTCTCTGACAAGTTCTTCTATGAGTTTGTCGTTGACGAATACTGCTTCTGCTATTTTTTTGAGTGTTTCTTTCAGGCTCGTTCCTAGTTTTTCTAATACCATGGTTTTTCTTGAGGAGAAGTGGTTTTTAAGGTTTGAGGACGCTAGTAGCGTAGTTCTTTCCAACTAACTTTTTTTCGTTCTACAAGGTTTTTAATGTGTTGTTGTTTCTCGCTTAATCTGCTGGTTCCAGTCTTTATTTCTACGAACTTTATCTCATCATCGTCGAATATGACACCATCAATAGGTGTTCCTAAGAATCTGAAGTTTTCTTTGTTGCCGGGAAAGTTGTTCATGAAGGGTGTGAATTGTTCCCAGTGTTTTCCGTGTTTGACGACTAAACTTTTGTTGTTGAATTCGTGGTTGGTCACTTGTTCTTTCATAGTGTGGTAGCGGTAGAAGTAGAAAAGGAAGAGTAATAGGAAGATAATGAGTAATGCAAGTAATAACAGAGTGATCATTTATGGTCGTGGTAGGTTTATTTTGAAGGCATATAAGTTTTCTTCTCGTAATAGTTCTAGGATGCTGGTTCGTTGGTTGTAGAGGTTGGGTTCTTGGAGTGTATAAATAAGCCATAGTTTTTGGTTGTACCAATTTTCTGGTATGTTGCGTTCTTCTTCACAGTAAATGGCGTCCCAACTTTTTTCTTGTTGTTCATAATCACAGAGGAAAAGGGGGCTGTATTCTTGTCGTGTGAAGTAGAATGCTGCTTGCCATTGGGTGGCGTCTCTTTTTTCTGGGTTTTCGTATCTATCTTCTCCGTGAACGATGATGTAGATGCGTTGTTCTTCAGTGTTTCTGTAAACTCCTTCAAGGGTTATGGCTACGCCTTTTTCTATGATAGTTTGATTGGTGATAATACGTTCTCCGAGGGTCGCTACGGGTATTTCTTCTATGGGTGGTACTTCTTCGTTGATGCGTTCAGTAATGTTTTCTGGTAGGTTAACTTCAGGTGTTGGTTCTGGTGTCACGCAGGCTACAAGTAATACAATAAGTAAGAGTGTAATGGCTATTCTCATATAACTACTTTAGAGATATAAAATTATTTAAGCCTTTCTACTCTAACAAGTCTTGTCCGGCAGTTATCATTTGTTTGATGCAGAGGACACGGTTATTGCTTTGGTGTGCTTGGTAGCCTCGTGGGCATTGGTGTTCTACCCATTCTCTGCAGGAATCAGCATCTGTTTGTCCACATATTCTGTAGCCGTTGGGTGCTAATGTTTCTTGTCCTTCTCGGCATTCGTTGATGCATCGTTGTTGGTTGATGATTGCTCCTGACTCTCTTTGTCGTTCAAAAGTTGTTTGTTCTCCCATGTAAATAAGGACATAAAGATCTTGTTGGGTCAAATAACCGTCACCGCAGCCTTCTGGTTGTACGGGGTAAACGTCTAAGAGTTCTCGAGTGCTTTCAGGTAGTTCTCGTAATGCTTTTCCTCCAAGGCTGAAATAATTGTTAGCTTGTATAAGGTCTTCAGAAGTATAAGTACCGTCTCCATCAAGGTCTCCTTTTCCTGTGCAGTACGTGCTTGCTGCGCTTGCTGCTATGGGTGCATAGCCTGCAGCTGTTCCGCGTGTTGCTTGACCGGTAATGTCTGTGCTTGCGTTGAGTGCTGCTACGACAAGGACAAAAAATGCTAAGAAGATACGTTGATTATCGTTCATCCATACACCTCGTTTTGGTCTTTGTTTATGGGTAGTGGTAGCTATTTAAGGTTTATGATGACGGTACTTTTAGGCAGTAGTCTTCCATTTTTTTGAGAGTATAGGTCATGTCTTCAACAGTGTCTTGAAGTTTTTCTAATTCTCTCTCTAGATCATCTATTTCTTCATTGGCTTCATCATAATCTTCTTTGACGTCTTCCCAAGCGTCAGTATTTGCAGGTAAGCTGAGGAGTTCTTCTTGTAGTGCATCTGCTTGTTCTTGCTGGTGGGCTATGTCTCGTTGGAGTTCTTTGAGGTCTTTTTTTTCTAGTTGTAATTCTTTGGTGTAGAATTGTTGTTCTATTTTGCAGTTGTCTTGGGTCAATTTGCTTAGATTGTAATCTAGTCGGTAGTCTGGCTGTTCTTCTTCAATATATACTGTTTTGTTGGTTACGACGGGTTGGGTGTCATTAGTAATCAGAGTAATATTTTCAATAACTGTTTTATTGTTCTGGTCAATTAAAGGTGTAGGTGGTAGTTCTGTGCATGCAGTTAAGATAATGAGGAATAAGATAAGGTAGCGCATAGATGAGTAGATAACTTGGTTTGTTATAAATGTTTAGGCTTGATAATGGGTCCTTGTTCACTGTCTTGTATGAGATATCCTGCTTTTTCTATTTGTTCTCGTAATTGGTCTGCTAACTTCCAGTCTTTCTTTTTTCGTGCTTCTTCTCGTTGGCTATTGAGTAACTGTACAAGCTGACTTATTGGTTGTATTAGTATTTCACCTAAGTTTAATCCAAGGACGAGGTCCATTTTTGTTAATGCTTCTTTTTTACTTCTAGGAGCTACTTGCTTATTATGGATCATTTCCCACATGACTGCTAGTGCTCGTGGCATGTTGAGGTCGTCATTAATCATTTCTTCAAATTGTTCAAGGTAGGGTGTTGCTTCTCTTCCTTTATCGCCCCCTTTTTGTAGTTCTATTACATGTTCTTTGAGCTTTTGATAAGAATTATGTGCTCCTTGTAGTGCTTCCATGCTGAATTCTAGTGGTTTTCTATAGTGTGCTGTTAAGCATAAGTAGCGGTAGTCTAGTGGTTCGAATCCTTTTTCTTTTAATTCGCTTACTCGTAGGATGTTTCCTTCGCTTTTTCCCATTCTTTTGTCTTTTAATTGTAAGAATGCCCCATGCATCCAGTAGTTGGCAAATGTTTCTTCTGTTGCTGCTTCACTTTGTGCTATTTCATTGGTGTGGTGCACAGGTATGTGGTCTATTCCTCCGCAGTGGATGTCGAAATGTTTTCCTAAGTATTTCATTGCCATTGCTGAGCATTCTATGTGCCATCCTGGGAATCCTTTTCCAAAAGGTGAATCCCATTCCATTTGTCGTTGTTGGTTTTCTGGTGAGAACTTCCATAAAGCAAAGTCTGTGGGATTCTTTTTTTCTTTTGATAGTTTGATTCGTGCTCCTGCTTTGAGTCCTTTGATGTCTAATTTTGCTAGTTTCCCGTAGTTTTTGAATTTAGAAGTATCAAAATAGACGCCATCACGTTCTATGATATAGGTATAACCTTTTTTTTCGAGTTGTTGTATCAGTTCAATTTGTTCTTTGATGTGCTCTGTTGCTTTGCACCAAATGGTTGGTGGTTGGATGTTGAGAAGTCTCATATCCAATTGGAATGCTTGGGTATAATATTCAGCAATATCCCATGCAGTTTTTCCTTCTTTTTTCGCTTCTTGTTCTATTTTGTCTTCTCCAGTGTCTGCATTGCTGGTGAGGTGCCCTACATCGGTAATGTTCATGACATGTTTTACTTTATAATAATTAAATTCTAATGTTCGTCTAAGCAAATCTTCAAAGATATACGTTCGAAAGTTGCCTATATGCGCATAAAAATAAACCGTCGGTCCGCATGTATAAAGTCCTACTTCCTTCTTCTTTAGGGGTTTGAACTCTTCCTTTTTCCTAGTAAGAGTATTGTAAAGTCGCAACATATGTTTGCAGAGTAAGGCTTTGTTTAAAAGTGTTTTGTGGAATGAAAGTGAGAGTGTTAAGCCTTTAGTTTTTTGAGTTGTCGTAGAAGTATCTTTTTACGTGTGGAAGCGCTTTTTGCTGGTTTGAAGAGTAGTGCCCATTGGTGGGTGTAATTGTCATAGATATCTTCCATTTTGTCGTTTGTCAGAGCTACTTCTTTTTCAAATAGTTGTTGCTTGTTGAGTGCGTAATGGGTGAGGTACGTAACGAGTCCTTCGTTCCATTTCCATGATAATGGTCGTAGTTTGTTGATGTCTACTAATTCGTGGACTAATTCATGTAAGAGTATTTCGTTGAAGACTTGTTCGTTCTTTTGTGGTGAAATAAGTATGAGCTTTTGTTGTTTTTCTATGTTATCTAATAATCG
>DATDVL010000069.1:0-8992 GCA_035290025.1 Candidatus Nanoarchaeia archaeon | reverse complement strand
GTATCCTTGGTTATTGCAGGCGATGAAGGCTGTTGAGCAGACGTGTTTGTTGCGGAAGATTCCTGTTGCTAAAGTGACAGAAGGTGATTGGTTGGTTGATAATGCTCTTCGTAAGAAGTTTGGTATTCCTTCTTGGGGTATTGAAGTAAAACAAATAAAAAAGTTGCAGGTATCTAATATTAAGCAGGTTTGGGTGAAGGAAGGTATCCCTTTTGTTCCAGCATTATTACTCGCAGTTATTGTTTCTTTAGTTTTTGGTTTTTGGTTGCCGTTGTTCTAAGATACGTGTAAATAATAAAAGCTAATTCAAGGTACTCGTTCTTCTACGTCATAATACCAGTCAGGGTTCGTGTTTTTTGTTTCTTCATTCTTTGGTTTTAATTTTCCTTTGAGTTGGTTACGAAGGCTTTCTAAGTTTTCTTCAGTGATGGGTTTTCCTTCCCAACGCATGGCTACATTATCATCATGGTAGCGGGGTATGATATGGATTATCGTGTGTTGTATGGTTTGTCCTGCTGCTGTTCCATTAGCGATGAAAATGTTTGTTCCTTCAGGTTTAAGTTGTTCGTAGAGTGTTTTGCTGAGTTGTCGTGCTACGGAGAGGAGATTATTTGCTTCTTGTTCTGGTATGGCTGTAAGTACGGGGTGATGTTGTTTGGGGAAAAGGAGTATATGTCCTGGATTTGCTGGTTTGATGTCGAGGACGGCTATGGTTGTTTCGTCTTCGTAGACAATATAGCTGGGTATTTTCTTTTGTCCTATGAGGCAGAAGGGACATTGGTTTTCTTTGGGTTGTTGCTGTTGTTGTAAGTAGTTTATTTGTTCTTGGTTGAGTGTTTTTAAGAATGTATCTAATTCTTTTTGTTGTTGTTCTGGTGGCAGTGCTGCTATTCTATTGATTTCTTGTACTTGTTCTTTGTTGAACGGTGGTGGTGCCATTGTTTTTGATGAGAGGATATGGTTTAATAAAGTTGTCTTATTATTTTTTAGCTTGTTCCCACAATGTTTCAAAGAATTTTCTTGATGAATCAGCAGCTTCATTGCTTATTATTCTGATGATTATAGGTTTGCTTAGCAGTATTATAAATAATACTTTATTTTTGTAAACATTAATTTCTGAAAACGTCTCTTGGTGTAAATATTTGACTTTGTGGACTTTACTCTTTTCAAAATACCCAGTTCTTTCCTTATATTGTTTCATTCCCTCATTAAATATTATCTTTATTTGATAACCACTCTTATCAACTTTCTTGTAATACCTAGAGAAGAACATGTCTACTTGCCCAGGAGTCTTGCCTAGACTTGCTCCGTAGATATAGTTAACATCTCCTTTTTTTAGAGTTTGTGCAATATCATCAAATGCTGTTGCCATTCCTTCCCACCCATATAAAACTTCTACTTCAGTTTTTTCTTCAGAATTTCTATATTTAGACAGGAGTGTTGGAAGGAGCTCATTAACAATATCTTTTTCTTTTTCAATCTCCAATTGTTTTTGGTCAAGGAAAGATTTAATCTTGTGAGGATCAACTGAATTAAAATGAATAATTCCATCCTTCTTTGTAGAAGATATAAGACCCTTTTCTAAAAGCCTATTAGCTACATCGTATATTTTTGATGGAGAGATACCTGACTTTTTTGATAATTCAGTACGTGTTGAATCTCCTAGATCTAGTAAAGCACCATAGAGTTTTAGTTCACCACTAGTTAATCCAATCTTCTTCAAATCTAATAAGTCCATATAAATCAAAGTTTTATTTAGTATAAAAATGTTACCATTATTGCCCCCTTAGGGGACACTTCTTCTTAAAAGGGTCATTGGACTACTTAGTAGAAGTAAAAAATTAAGGAAAATAAACATGGAAATAATTAAAATACAAATGCTAGGAAAGGATCAAGTTAGAAAGGATGAGTTGACTGCTCTGGAAGATGCATTAAAACAATTTCCTGAGAAACCTTTTCCTATGAATCACCCGAACTCCCCAGCCATAGGGCTTAGTATAGCACAAACCCCTACATTTGTTAGAGATGGACTAGTAAGAACAAATAAATTTGTAGAAGCAAAGCAAGGGTGGAGGCAGGGAAAATATGGTTTAGTACACCCGTCTACACGTAGCGAAGTTCTTCTAAAATATGACGGGGATAGTGATGATATAAAAGCAGGATACTGGAGAACTCCAGAACCACCACAAACAACCGTAGATATTGTCCATTTTGATTGTGTAAGAAGCATACAAGGAAATGCATGGTTTTTGCCTTCTGAAGCTCATTACTTGTTGGATGAGCAAATAAGACCAATAACAAGTGCTCATTTAAGAGAAGCATTAGATGACATGCTACTATTTGGAGACCAAACACATACAGAAGTGTTCGCAGCTTTTTATGTACCAGAACAAGAAAATTGGACACATGTGCTTTACACTCCAAAAGCAGTAAAATACCAATTTGAGAGGTTGGAACAATGAGGCGCAGTACAATACCCACATCCGAATCAGAATTAGCTAGAGCTGTATTTGAAAGTGGTATAGTCAGAATAACTGTAACTGAAGATGGTAAACAAAAAACTCTATGGGCTCTATCATATCAGTATCCAGTAGATAGAGAAAATCTTGAGTACATTAGTGATAGGTTTATAGCTCCAGCAGAAGAACCAGAAACAATCGTTGAATATTTGTCTTCAAGAAGAACACATAGTAGATATGATAAAGAGACGGGAGTGACACTAAATTCTTTTTGTTGTAAAAAAAGGCTAATAGACACCACATCAAGAAGTGAGTATGAACATTTAAAATCTAAGCTTGATAGAGCAGGATTATAAAATAGTTATGGTCTATAATAATCTAGAATGATCTTCTCATGTCGGTGACTTCTGCATTCATGACACCTTTGAGGCTCTTACAGGCATTTTCTAGTGTTTCCGTGTCGCCTTTGTTTTCGTCCATAAGAAAGATGACATTGAGTGCGAGTAATCCAAAGGCTATGGGTTCTCGGTCTATTTTGCTGACTTTGATATCGTGTTGTGCTAAGACATGAGTGATTTCTTTTTCTAAGTCGCTAAGATTAATTTCCACGCTTTCGGGCATGACTTTGAGAGTGACGATGGCTTGTCCCATGATAAGAAACTTTTTGTAGAACCCTTTATAAAACTTGGCATGATTCGGAATATTTTCTGATATTTCTAGCAAAGTGTTATAAATTTCAGATGCCAAAAGTATAAATATAGTTATTCCTCAAATGCTTGATATGAAGACTGGAACTAAAGAAGTCTTAGAAGAATTAAAGGATTTGAAAAAAGAAGTACGAAGTCTGCAGTTTGAAATACAGTATATTAAGAAAAAGATTTCTGATCCTGACTTAAAAGTTTCCGGGAACGATTTAAAAGCATTAGAGGAGGGTGAAAGAGAGTTTGCATTGAAAAAGACGAAGAGATTGGTGTAATATTCATTCTATTGGACTATCATCGAAAGCGGAGCATTTTTTAGCAAAGTGCGATAATAATCTTAAGGTAAGAATTGAGGAGCGTTTGAAAAGGCTAGCAGATAATCCTATTCCTTCAGATGCGAAATTTCTTGGTAGGCATAAGGGTGAAAAAGTTTTTCGTTATCGTATTGGGGATTATCGCGCTTTATACAAGGTAAAAGAGAAAGTTGTGCTTATTGTAAAAATTGACAAACGTTCAAGAGTTTATTAATTCGGACCACTAAACAAGCACTCAGGACAGGTGTATCGTGATGCTATTCTTCTGCAGTCTAAGCAACGAGTTATTTGGTGTTTGTGGCAGTTCGGGCAGGGATAATGGGTGCTGCCAGACATATTGCTTACTTTTCTTTTGCAGGTAATGCAAGTATCATTCATAGAAGTAGTTCCCAAAAAATACCTTTATAAACTTTGCTTTTATGGTTGATTTTTAGTGCCTTCGTAGTTTAGCTTGGATAGAATAAGAGCTTGCGGAGCTTTTGACGGCGGAATTGAACAAATTGCCGAATTCAAATCCGCCCGAAGGCATTCTTTTCTTGTTTAAGAAAGTCGTAAATATTAGTATAGGGAAAATGAAACATTCTTCCTAATGCGCGTGGAGAAACTCCTGCTTTATACAACGCAATTAATACTTGTTTAAATCGAGGGCTATAATTTTTCAATCCTTTTCTTTTGTAAGTAAGAAGAGAAGACTGCAAAATGGTCTGCTTACGGGCAATTGTAAAACTAATTGTTTCTGCAAACCTTTTAATATAACAGTAACGTTCAGTGTATATAACAAAACATTTCTCGTCAAGTTTCCTTAGGGTCATTTTTATATTAAAGTGTTCAAGAAGTAATTTTTTTACTGAAATAAGTGCTTGTTCATTGAATGAGTAAGCTTGTAGACGAGCATGCCCTTTTGATCTTAAGTCAATGGAACCTTCTGAATCAAAGAATCCTCTAATAAACGCTGCTGTTATACTTAGATTTTCAGTAGTAAAAATTTGAGGCGGTACATCCCAAGTATGGGTCTTGAATTCTGATGAGTCATAGGTAAGAAGATCATAAAAAGCATTTTTAGAACAAAGAACTGCAGAGTACCGATTTTTACCTATTCCATAATATAATGAGTTAGGGCCACGAACAATACTTTCATATTCGTAAATATTCAAGTTGAAGTGATATACTGAATTAATGCAACGATTAAATTCCATAGCAAAATCTTTATCGCAGACGTTTAATCCAATGCGAAACCCTGTACTAAGGTATCCATCTCCACAAAGAACCCCTAGGATATAACCCTTGTCAGGAGTTAATAACTTACTTTCTGGTGGTATAAATTTAGTGACCATAGTAAAAAGAATGAGGGAAAAATCCCTCAGTTTATTCGAAGTCGTCAATACCACCTTCAGTTATTCTAAAGGGACATTCTATTTCAGGTATGTGTGGGCTATCAATCATTTTTGCTACTCTGCTTCCTTTTTTTCCTTTACGCAGGTAGACGCGTGTGGTCATGCCGTGTGCTAATACATTTCCACCGATGGCTTCTGTGGGATCTCCAAAGAAAGTGTCTGGTCTTGCCATAACTTGGTTAGTGACGTAGACAACGATGTTGTGTGTCGTTGCTAGTTTCAATAGTGCATGGATATGCTTGTTGAGTTTTTGTTGTCTATCTGCTAGTTGCCCCCGCCCCATGTAGTCTGATCTGAAGTGCCCCATCAGGCTATCAACAATTAATAATTTTACATTCATTCCTTCTTTGATCAGGTCTGCTACTTTTTCTACCAAGAGCATTTGATGGTCTGAGTTGAAGGTTCTTGCGACTTTGATATTTTCTAGCACTTTGTCCGGGTCGAGTCCTACTTTTATTGCCATTTGTTTTATGCGTTCTGGTCGAAACGTGCTTTCCGTGTCTATCCATACAGCTATGCCTTCTGCCCCTCCTTGTTCTTTGGGGAGTTGCACGTTGACTGCTAGTTGGTGCGCTATGGCTGATTTTCCTGCGCCGTATTGCCCGTAGCATTCTGTTATGCCGTTGCTTTCTATGCCCCCTCCGAAGAATGCGTTGAGTTTAGGGCTTCCTACGCTTATGCGTAACAAGTTTTCTCTTTTTTTCATGAGGTCGAATCCGCTTTCGAATCCCATTTTTAGTTCGTCACGTGCTGCTTTGATGAGTTTTCTTGCTGCTAAGTCGCTTAAGCCGGTGATTTCTACGACTTCTCCTGCGCTTGCTACGGCGATGCTTAGTACAGAATCATATCCTGCTTCTTTGAGTTTTTCTGCTGTTGCTGCTCCTACGCCAGGCAGGTCTTCTAGGGTTATTTCTTTGTCTTTTGCCATTATGCTTCCTCCTCTTCTTTTGCTTCAAAGTAAAGGTAGTCTTGTAGTTTGTCAAGTATGGCTTTTAGTTTTCCTAGGTCGTTGACGCGTATTTGATTGATGACTTCTGTTCTCCAGGTGTCTTCGTCTTTTTTTTTGTAGCTTCGTTGTAGGGTTACGGTTTGGTAAGAATATTCTGTTCCGTCTTTTTCTTTTTTATTTTCCCATATGACGCCTTCGTAGGCTCCTATTCTAAATTTTTTTAAGGGCAAGTTTCCTGCCATGTTTTCATCTCCTATTTTCCTTTTCGGTTTTTTTTCAGATAACCTTGAGAAAGAGTGCTTTACCCAGCTTGATGAACCTCGCTAGTTCGCATTTTCTTTCATGAGGTTAAGGGTGATAGGTGGTTCTTATTTATAAACATTCACGGCGCGGTTGTCGTGTGTGTCGTGTGGGCTCGAAAAGGTTAAATAGCTTGGTTTTATGAAATCAGGTATAACAACAATTCAGAAAGCAGTAAGTACACGTTTTGGTGATTTAGAAAAGATATTACAAGGTGTGCGAAGGATAGTAAAAATCGGTGGTATTTACGAGCGCCATCCTAAGGGTGGTTTTTTTGTTGTTGATGATATTGCTTTCCCTCAAAATGATTTTTCTAGGCCTGTTGTTATTTATCATCCTCGAGATCATCCTGATTTAAAATTTGTTCTTCCTATGTGGCAGTGGACTGAGCCTTTGGAAATGTGTGCTGATGGTCAAAAGCGTGGCGACCGTTATCAATTAGTTGAATAGTTCTTGGTACGTGTTTAGCTCCAGTTAATTAAAGATTAAATTGACTTTCAATTTTGCCAAAATTTGAGAAAAGGCAGAAAAAGGAAGTGGGAATGAACTTCTTTTCAAAGCAGCTAAACACGTACCGTTCTTGGAAAGTTTTTTATAATCATAAACCAAAAAAAAGTTTATGAACCGTAAATCTGATGCAGAATTAGAAGTTTTATTGGCTGATGCAAGTCAAGAGATTAGAGTTAATGGTCGGTATGTTCATTTTCGTAATGGTAATGCATATATTGTTGAGAAATTAGTTATTGATGAGAGGACTGATGGTGTAGCGGTAGTTTATCATCGTGATGGTAAACCTAATATTCCTTATGTTCGCCCTGCTGCTTCTTGGTTAGAGACAAAATTATTTGGCACAGAACGTGTTCCTCGCTTTCGTTTGGTAGAATAATCTTAGTAGCTTGATCTTCGGTAGTAAGTTGGGCCGTTGTTGCGGTAGTGTGCTGCGTAGTTCTTTACAGGTTGGTAGCTGTAACCGTGTGCATAGTAGCGGTAACCATAGCTTACAGGCCGGTAGTATTCATAGCTTGCATAAGAATAGTAGTTAGTAGGATTATAGACAACTTGTGTGTTACAGCAGGGTTGGGTGTTTCCTTGTACCCATACGCGTTGGTAAGGGAAAGAATTACTGGGTGATTGATGGACAGTGAAATATTCTATGCTTTCGCTGTTGGGTATGCTGGTTGCTGCGCTGACGCTGATACTTAAGAGTACAAGGCTGATAATGAGTGCTAATAGTTTGTTGGTTTTGTTCATGATAGTTTCGCTCTAGAATCACTCTAGAGGTTATGCACCCCTTTCTATTAATTGCTAGGTTATTCTTTCTTTTAAAGGTTTCGGAAGGTTTTTTTAAGGACTTACAGTGAATTTTATAAGTAACAAGACTTTTTTGGATGGATGGATAATAAGCAGTATGAAGAAAAATTGAAAAAATGTATAAAAGACTACCAAGTTAAGGCTGAGCATTTATCTTTTACGCAGTCTTGTCATTCTGTTGAAGAGGCTGCTGAAGTTGTTCACGCTTTTCGTGAGGATTTTGTAAAAAGTATTTGTATGATCAACAGTAGTGGTCGTCTTGTTGTGGGTATTGTTAAGGGTGAAGATAGGGTAAGTACTACTGCTGTTGGTAAAGTTTTGAAAAGTTCCCGCCCTCGTATTGCTACTCCTGATGAAATGCTGCGAATGACGGGATATCCTTGCGGTGGTACGCCTGGTTTTGGTTACGATGCAATTTTTTTAGTTGATACAAAGGTTATGGAAAAAGGACTAGTCTTTTTGGGTGGTGGTTCTGAACAGAGTCTGGTAAAAATAGATACAAAAGAATTGTTGCGTGTAAATAATGGTCAAGTAGTTGATATTCGTAAATAATCTAAGCAGGTACTTTTTCTAGTAATGTTCGTGCTTCTCGTTCCGGGTTGATGTCAAGTATGATTCTGCTAGTAAATTCATTTCTTCCTGTGGTGTCGTTATGATGTACTTTTCCGATGATTTTGTATTGTTTTCCTAGTAATTGTTGTTTTACAGTTTCGAATGTTGCTGGTTGTGTTTGGTAAGTTAGTATAGTTTCTTTGTTTTGTCCTAATAATAGTTCTACGTTGTTTTTGAATGCGGTTACGCGTATGCTGTCTGTTCCGTCGTCAAAGAATATGTTAAGGATAGGTAGTGCTTCGGGTGTTACGACCCCGTGTTCTGGGCATCGCATGTTGTTTCCTTCAGGTATGACTTTTTTTGTGCATTGTGGGCATCCTTGGTAGAATCGTGGTTCGAATGCTTGTACGATGGTCCCTGTTATCGCGATGTTGTCTTCGGGTGCTTGTAATTCATTTATCTTTTTGTCTTGGTATGCTGTGTGTTGTCGTTCGGTTATTGCAGTTATAGTTATGTCTGCGGGGTTGATGATAAGTTCTGAGAAATTTGCTAGGTGTATTTCATTAAAGCCATTGTTTTCTTTGATGTTTCCTTTGGTTATTTTTATGGTGTCTCCTTCGTGGAGTTTATTTTCTTCGATCAGGCTTATGTGTTTGGTGTCCCAGAGTACTGCTCGCATTTTTCCTGTCTCGTCAGCAAATGTTAGATTTGCTACTTTGCCACTTTTTCCATTCTTGTTGTAGCTGATGACGTTGCCGAGTCGTGTTATTTTTCCTGCAATGGTGACTGCGCGCATGCCTGCTACCATGTCGTGTATTTTGAGTTTTTTGTTGCGTAAATCGTCAAAGAGTTTTACACCGAGTTCGTTAGCGACGATGTGTGCTGCTCCTTCTTTGCTGATGATATCACCGAGTGTTTGTAGTTTTGTTTTTACTTTTCCTTCTATGTCTTCTAGGCTGATGTTTTTTTGTTGTCGTATTCTTTGGAGAATGTCGTCGTATTTCATGGTTAG
>DATDVL010000068.1:0-3780 GCA_035290025.1 Candidatus Nanoarchaeia archaeon | reverse complement strand
CCTGTGTATGGTCCTGCTAGACTGTTGAGTGTTCCGTTTTTTTCTAGGATGATGCGTAATGGTAAGTTGAATTGGTGCCACCATTCGCTGTCGGTTGCGTCTCCGAAGGTGCAGCACATGACTGCTCCTGTTCCTTTTTCTGGGTTGACTGCTTCGTCTGCGATGATGGGTACGTCGTAGTTGCAGAGTGGTACGGTTGCGTGTTTGCCAATGATTTTTTTGTAGCGTTGATCGTTGGGGTTGACGACGATGGCGACGCATGCGGGTATGAGGTCGGGTCGTGTTGTTGCGATGATGAGTGGTTCTTTGCCGATGCTGAATTGTATGTCATTGAATTGGCTGTCTTTTTCTTTGTCTTTGAGGTCTGCTTGTGCTATGGCTGTTTGGCATTCGACGCACCACATCGTGGGTGATTCTTGTTGGTAGACCTTTCCTTGGTGGTAGAGTTCTAGGAATGCTTGTTGGCTTGTTTTTTGTGCGTGTTGGTCGATGGTGGAGTAGCTGTGGGTGAAGTCGCAGCTCATGCCGAGTGTTTGCCAGGGTTGGATGAATGCAGGTGTTATTTCTGTGACAGTGTCATAGCAGAGTTTTACAAATGCTGGTCGTTCCATCTGTGTGCCTTTAACATTTTTCATTTTTTCTACGAGTCGTTCTGTGGGTAATCCGTTGTCATCGGTGCCGAACGGGTAGAAGACGTTGTAGCCTTGCATGCGTTTGTAGCGTGCGATGAAGTCTTCTTGTGCGTAGGAGAATGCGTGGCCGATGTGCATGTTTCCGGAGACCGTGGGTGGTGGTGTGTCTATGGTGAATAATTTCTTTTTTTTGTCGAGTTTGAAGTCGTAGAGTTTGTGTTCTTGCCAGTAGTGTAACCATTTCTTTTCTGCTTCTTTGGCGTTGTAGGCTGGCATGTTGTTGGGTGTTCTCAGCTTAGGTCTTGGGGTGGATGACCAAAAAGAAAGTGAGAACTAGGCAAAGGCTATTGGACGACGACTGTGCTGCTTTGCATGGTGTTTTGTAAAGAAAAAGACTATTTAAGGTTTACTTTCATCCGATGCGTGTCCCGTTGGGAATAGTCCTTTCTGGTTGTAATAGAATAATATTCTTTTCGTCTACCACTCCTCCTAGGACTAAGCATTCAGAATGGAAGTTTGCTATTTGTTTTTTCGGGAAATTCGTTACTGCTATGATTTGTTTTCCTTTGAGTTGTTCTGGTGTGTACAAATGGGTTATTTGTGCGCTGGATTGTTTTATGCCGAGTGGTCCGAAGTCTATGGTAAGTTGATATGCTGGTTTTTTTGCTTCGGGAAATGGTTTTGCTTCGAGGATCGTTCCTACATGTATTTCTATCTTCATGAATTCTTCCCAGGTTGCCATAATCTATTTCAAGTGTGCTATTTAATATTCTTTTCTGTAATCTTTATGTACAGAAATCTTTTAAAGGGCTTTCAGGTGTTTCTTAGGGTATGGTTCATCCTATCAATAGAACTGCTGCTTCGTGGACGTGGCAGTTGCTTCAGGAGCATCGAACGAATAAGTGGATGCATCCTTTACGTGATCATCATCTTGATACGTATCGTCATAGTGTTCGTGTTGGCTTGTATGCTATGGATATTGGCTTGGAAAATGACTTACCTTCAAGTAGAGTTTTGGAAGTTGGTCGTGGCGGGTTGTTGCATGATATTGGTAAGTTAGATGTGCCCGTGACTACACTTAATAATCATCATGCGTTGTCGCCGGAAGAATTAGCTGTCGTACGTGGTCATCCTCGTCGCGGTTTTGAGTTGTTGTCTGATGATGTTGAGATTGTTCGTTATATGGTTGTTGCGCATCATGAGTGGAAGGTTCATCCGTATCCTAGGAATGGTAATGGTCATGGCAATGGTGTTATTCATGAGCGTCGTTCTTTTTCTAATCTTGCGGAGATGATGTCACAAATCGTTGCTGCTGCTGATATTTTTGATGCGTTGGCTCATGCTCGTTCGTATAAGCCTGCGTTGGGTAGGGATGTTGTTGCTCAACTTTTTTCTGAACAGTTTTTGGGTGATCCCAAGTATCAAGAGCAGTTGTTAGCGCGCTGGTAATGATAATGTTTAAATAGTGTTTTTTTGAGTAGTATTTTCGTGTGGCTGTAGCTCAGCCTGATTAGGGTAAAACCTAAGGCTACGGAGAGTACTCCGCTGAAGCCGGAGATGCCGCGCTGAAGATTTTAGCCGGCACTGGATTTGTCGCTGGAGGTTCTAAAGAACTGGCGTATTCAAATCCAGCCAGCCACACTTTTTTATTTTTTTCTGGTTAGAAACTCCAACAATTTTTATCCATTTAGTAATATTCTTTATTCCGCTAATTTGGATGTACGCTTGTAAACCTTTTTTAGTCTGACCATTGTGTTCCCAGTAAGACCAGCGGAATCCAAAGTAGTAAGGTATTTCTCTTAGTTTCGTCCAAACAGCAAGATATAAAACTGTTTTTATATCTTTCAATCCAAGAGATAAGACTGGATAGTTTCTTTTTCTCTTTAGGCTAAGTCCTCCGTCTGTATCATATAGTCCTCGTATAAATTTGGTGGTGTAAATAGGGTTATTAATAATCCATTGGGGTATAGTAATAATGCAACCTTTTTTCTTAAAGCCGATAGCAGTAAGATAAGATACTATTCCTTTTGATTTTCGTGTAAGGATAATGCTTGTATCAGAAGATCTGTGGACTTCTCTTAATTTAATATTAAATAATATTTTAATCAAAGGCTGTACATATGTTTGGTAATATTCTAGGTCATCATGGAGGTGTCCATTAATTTGAACAATGTAGTCATAGCATTTTGGGTGAAAGTCTACATGCCCATCTCCTGCAAGTATCCCGATCAATTCTGCTAGTTCTTCTGAAGTTTCTGCAGGTAGTGTTATTTTTCGATTTATGTCATGATAGCTCATTTTAATTTGGCTCAAATCAAATCGCATTTACTACAAGAAGTAATCTTCATTTATATATCCTTTAACTGCATTTGTCGTCTTGTCGTAGCGTGTCCATTCAGGCTGTAACTGCCGAAAATCTTTCGGTTTTTTCACAGAAAGCTTTTTTAAGAAGTGTTAGTACATAAGTATTAAATAGCGAGTCTTACTTATCTTACAAGTAAGATGGAAATAAAACAAATGAAAACAGTTACGATTACGGAAAAGGGGCAGATTGTTTTGCCGAAGGATGTTCGTGTGGGTAATTTTAAGGAGGGTGCTAAACTGTGTTTAATAGCTTATAAAGACAGAATTATGTTGTTGCCTATGAAATTTTTTGATGAAAAATGGTTTACTGTATTAGCTTCTGAGAAATCGCTTGCTAAGGACTGGTTGAAAAAGGAGGAAGATGAGGCGTGGAAGGACTTGTAAGAGGTGATGTTGTTATTCTTTCTTTTCCTTTTTCTGATTTGTCTGCTGCTAAAGTTAGGCCTGCGTTAGTTCTTGCTCGCACGCAGAATGATGTTATTCTTTCCCAAATTACTAGCAGAGAGTTTTTTGATGATTATGCTGTTTCGTTATCTCGTCGTGAATTTGTTGATGGTTGTCTTCCTACAGATAGTTGGATTCGTTTGAATAAATTATTTACTGCTGATTGTTCTATTATTGCAAGGAAGGCTGGTCGTGTTGCAGAGAAGAAATTTTCTGAAGCGATTGATAGTTTGTGTTTGTTTCTTCGTTCGTGATGCACAATCTTTATAAAGCGTCCAGAAATTAGTTCTATTATGAAAGTCGCTGTCATGTTTTCCGGAGGCAAAGATTCTGTTTTTGC
>DATDVL010000067.1:0-6192 GCA_035290025.1 Candidatus Nanoarchaeia archaeon | reverse complement strand
GGAATGTTATCACTTTAAAGTGACTTAGAGACCACAAGTTTTATAAATGATTAATAATTAGTTGTTATTATGGTTACTCGAACTTCACAAAGAGTCTATACAGGCGAAAATAATTGTGGTTCTGCCCCTGTTGAAGAGTTGCGTAGTTTTTATCATGCTGATGTTTCTGTTGCTTTAGCTGCTTCTCAGTCTCGTGGTTTTTCTCCTTTGTGGATGCCTAGTTTTTTAGAGGAGCGTCTTGCACAACCTAATGGTCATCCTGTTTGGGGTAAGTGGTCTTTTACTCCTTCGTCATTAGTTACGGGTAAATCTCGTGGTGGCGCTCGTGTCGCCTTGGTCGCTCACATTCCTTCTTATGTCTCTGATCCTGAAAATATTGCTGCTGCTCGTGTTGGTGGTCGTTTAGTAAACGGGGCTCTTCCCGTTGCTGATGCTGAGGTGTATCGGTTGTTGGCATTGGAAGGAAATGGTGTTATGGTTGTTGACCATGCAAAATTATTGGGTGCAAAAGTTGGAGTTATGCCTGTTGATGAAACCATTGATCATGTCTTAACTGCTCCTTTTTGTGGTTCTGTTGATTTAGCTTCTCGTTATCTTCCTCGTCATAATGAACATTATGGTCGTGTTAGTATTTGGTTTAGAAAGGAAGATTTGCAGTCTGATGTTCCTGCGGCTCGTTTGTTGCTCGCAGGCGGCAGCTACTTCATCCTTGATGCTGACTACGGCCTCAGCCTCAGCGGCCGATTCTTCGGGGTACGTCGGAATAGCGCCGTAGGCGCCGACGCCGAAAAAACTTAGTTTTTTAATAAACTAAACATTTTTAAAGAAGGCATTATTTCTGTTGTATGTCTTGACTAAAATTCTTATCAGAGTAGTGATGATAAGAATAATTGTTAGGGCTACATGCTTCGTTGCTAAGATCTCGTGAGGGATTATAAAATACAACAGCGACATCGAGTAGCTTTGTCGAAAACGTGAAGCTGTGGTGAAAGACAGTAATGGGGCTATAAGACGCGGCTCGTTTGTTGCTCGCAGGCGACAACAACTACAACAACCTTAATGCTAACAACAACCTCAACAACAACGGCCGATTCTTCGGAATAACCTTAGCAAGTCAAGACTTCTTTATCATATGAAAACATACAATAATTTATGGCAAACATTATGCAGTAAAGCACATTTATACAATGCTTTTCTTCGTGCGAGAAAAAGAAAAACAAAAAAGATTTATGTACAGGAGTTTGAAAGTAATTTAGAGGAAAATCTTTTTTTATTGAGAGCGGAATTAGTGCTTCATGTTTATCACCCGCAGCCGTTAACAACATTTGTTATTCGTGATCCAAAAACACGTGTCATTAGTAAATCTGCGTTTCGGGATCGCATTGTGCATCATGCCCTTGTTTCTTTACTTGAACCTTTGTTCGATAAGAACTTCATTTTTGATTCTTATGCTAATCGTAAAGGGAAAGGTACGTTGAAGGCTTTGCAGCGGTTTAATCAATTTAAGGAGAAGTTCCGTCGGGGGGGGCGAGCCCTAAAAGCAGATATTCGTCATTATTTTGATGAGGTAGATCATAAAGTCTTACTTAGTATTTTGCAGAAAAAGATTAAAGATCCTCAAGTAATACATTTGATTAAAATTATTCTTAATCATTATCATAAGTCTCCAGGTAAGGGTATGCCTTTGGGTAATTTGACTTCGCAGTTTTTTGCCAATGTTTATCTTAATGAGCTAGATCAGTTTGTTAAGCATCAGATGAAAATAGAATATTATTTACGTTATGTTGATGATTTCATTATTTTTCATAAGGACAAAGATGTTTTGAAGGGATATCAGTCTGCTATTGATGTTTTCTTGAAGGAACAATTAAAGGTTTCTTTGCATCCGCAGAAGTGTAGAATCATACCCGTAAGGGGGGGTGTTACATTCCTTGGTTTTCGTATTTTTCCGTTTTTTCAGTTGTTAAAGAAAGTGAATGTAAGAAGAATGCAGTATCGTTTGTATGACTATAAATTATTGTATGATAAGCAATTGATACCTTATGATAAAGTGTACAATTCTTTGCAGGGCTGGTCTGGTTATGCGTGTCAGGGTAATACGCTTAAGTTAAGGAGGAAAATGGTAAGTCTGATGGAAAAGTTATTTCCGAGTGAAGTCTCCAGTCATGAGATTAATCGTTGGTTAAAAGTTCTTGAATAGTGTGTGTAGAAACCTATTTAAACTTTCTTTCTAAAGGTTTTCTTTGTGAAAAGAGGTCGTTTGCTAGTAAGTGTGGGTATTTTGTTTTCTTTAGTGTTATTGATTGCTGCTTTTAATCCTGAGGCGGGTTATCGTTGGTTAATTGGTAAGTCTTCTAATGGTAATGTTGCTAATGATATTCCTACAGCTGTTCTTGCTGGTTTAGCATTTCGTGATACAGGCGCTCAGGCTGAGGCTGAACAGGTTTTAGCTTGGATTAAGTCGAAGCAGGATGTTTCTGGTTGTTTTCCTTCAGGTTCTTGTCGGGTGAAGGATACTGCTTTGGCGCATTGGTTTTTGCAAGCCTTTAATGAGGATACGGCTAAGTCTGATGCGTGGTTGCGTTCTTCGTTGTCGTCTACGTTGACGTCGGGTAATTGGTATTTGCAGGTTGCTACAATGTCGAATGGTACGTGTAAGGTTAGTTATGAAAAGGCTTCTCAGCAGAAGTCGGTGAATGTTCCTGTTGATGCTGGTCGTTTCCCGTTGTGTTCTGGTTCAACATTTTTTGATGTGAATACTTGTTTGGAGTCGGGGTTGTTATCGTCCGTGCCTGTTTTGGATCTTGATGTTGATTGTTCTTCGTTGGGTAGTGCTGTTATTGCTATTGTTTTCCAGTCAGGTAATACGTTTTATTTGTTTGATGAGGCTTCTACTGGTCAGGCAAAGATTACGTTGAATAATGGTTGTTTTGGTCGTACTGCTAAGGCTTCGTGTGATTTTGATGCTTCGTTGTATGCTGCTTGGGCGTTGTCTGAGGCCGGTTCTTCGTTGTCCATTACTCCTTGGGTTGAGGCGAATCATCAGCCTTCTCGTGTGGTTGATAATGCCTTATTATTAGTCGTTACGCAGAAGCAGGGGTATTTGGATAAACTAAAATCTTTGCAAAAGTCTGATGGTTCTTTTGGTTCGGTGTATGATACTGCTCTTGCTGTGTATGCGTTGAAGAAGGCGGGTAATACAGAGCAATATCAGAAGGGTGTTGATTGGTTGAAGTCGCAGCAGCGTTCTGATGGTTCTTGGGATGGTAAGGAATTGGAGACGTCGTCTGTCTTATTTGCTGCGTTTACGGATACGCAGTTGCCGGTTGATACTACTGTTCCTTCTCCTGGTAGTAATGATTTTGAGGATGAGGTGTGTGGTAATTATTTGTGTGAGCCTAGCGAAGATCCTGTTTCTTGTCCTCAGGATTGTTCTTCTAGTACGGATCAGTGTAATTATGATGGTGTGTGTGATGCTTTTTTAGGTGAATCGTCGTTGTCGTGTGATGATTGTTCTTTCGTTCCTGAGCCTGCTGTTGATGATACTCCTTTAGCGTTGTGTGGTAATGAGTTGGTTGATAGTGGTGAGGTGTGTGATGGTGCTGATGATGTTGCCTGTCCTGGTTTGTGTAATGCTGATTGTACATGTGCTGAAGAAAGTTCTTCTTGGGGTTGGTTGATTACACTCTTGATTATTTTGTTGATTGCTGTTGCTGTGTATTATTGGTATACTCATATGAAGAAGAAGCCTGCTGTTGCTTCTTCGCAAAAGCCTTCGTTTGGTGTTCCTTCTTCTGCGCAGTCTCGTGGTGCAGGTGTTCCGCAAGTGGAGTTGCGTGATAATAAGCCTGTGCGTACAAAGGTTGAGGATGAGTTGGATAAGGCCTTAGAGGAGGCTAAGAAGTTATTTGGTAAAAAATGAGATGGTGGTTAGTTGTTGGTTTATTCTTGCTTATTCTTCCTGTAGTTGTTGCTGATAAGATTGATATTGCTCTGTATCAGGATCATTTTTCTCCGAGTGCTACGGTGCAGGTGTTGGTGACGGTGAATGAGCCTCCTGTGTATGCTCCTGATGTGAATATGTTGCATCTGTTGGATGCTTCGGGGAGTCAGGTGCGTATTGCTCCTTTGGTTCGTCGTATTCGTGATAATCTTTTTTTGTATATTTTTGATGTCCCGCAGGTTCCTGATAGTAGGTATACATTGGAGTTGGCTCCGTTAAAATATGTTGTTGATGCTGTTTTGAAGGAGTTTCGTTTTTCTAAGGAGTTGGTAGTTGCTGATGATGGTTTTTCTTTGCATTTGCAGCCTCCTTTTTTTGTGCAGGCCTATAATAATGAGTTGAAGGTTTCTAGTATTAAGGGTGATTTTAGTTTCGTTGTCGAGGCTCCTCCAGAGATTAAGCATGTGTATTCGTCTCCGCAGAAGGTTGCTGATGGTGATGTGCATTATTTTGTTTTTTCTATGTCTTCGTTTGTTCCTGCTGATCTTATGATTAATCTTTCGTGGTCGGGTGGTAAAGTGTTTATTCCTGTTTTCTCTTCGGCGAATATTCAGGATAAGGCTGTGGTAAAGAATGATACTGTTCCTCGTTTTGAGTTGTCGCAGTTGTCATTTACGAAGGAGTTGTCGAGTACGGGTTCTTCTGCTGATGCGTGGTTGTTGAAGAATCTTGGTGCAAAGCCTTTGCGTGTTAATTTTTTTGTTCCTGATTCCTTGATGGGTATTGTTCGTGTGAACGAGTCTTCTGTTCTTATCGCTCCGGGTGCTTCGTATCAGCAGTTTGTTTGGTTTAATCAAGAGGGTGTTTCTCGTTTTGGTGTTTTTTCTGGTGATATGGTCCTTACTTCTGATTATCAGAATGCTACGGTTCCTGTTCGTGTTGTCTTCCCTGAGGGTAGTAAGCCTGTTGTTCCTCCGCAACCGTTTGTCGATTCGGAAACGAATACGGTTCAGCCTGCGCGTAATGATTCTGGTTTTGTTGATTTAGAAATCTTTGGTAATCAGACGTATACTGATGTCAGGGAGAAGTCAAGTAAGACGCCGTTAATTTTTGTTCTTCTTCTTGTCGTTGTTGCTATTATTATTTATGTGTTGTCTCGTAAGAAGAAGACGGAGCAGACGTTTGATCAGTATTTGGAAGAGATGCGTAAGCGTAGGCCTTAAGCTTTTTCTAGTTTTCTTTTAAGAAGGACGTTTTCTGCGTGAATGTTTTTAAGTATCATGTCGTATTGGTGGAGTCGTGCTAGGAGGTCGTTGACGAAGTTGCTAATATTTCTTTCTTTGAGGGTGAGTTCTTCTGGTGCGAGTATTTCTACAGAGCTGGGCATGAAGTCGAAGCAGAATCCGAAGATGCTTTCCATGTCTTTGTAGCTTATTTCCATCTCTGCGAAGGAGCTCCATAATGGTTTGTCATCCATTTTTTTTGTGGGGAATACTTTTTTTTTATGGAGTTCGTAACTTTTCGTGCTTGCTATTTTTTCTATGAGTGCGTTGAGTACGTCGTTTACGTGGTTTTCTGGGCTTCCGACTACTTCCATGATGACTTTTGCTCGTATCTTAGTGTCCATGTTTTTTCCAGTAGTAAATAATGGTGATAAGGCTGAGTATGCTGAACAAATATACACTGGTGGTGTAGAGTTTGTTGTTGGTGCCTTGGTAGCTGGTTTTTTCTTCTTGCTTTATTAAGGTTTCGATGCTGCTAATGTTATAGGTGGTTTTGTTATTTTTTGCTGCGCTTGCGGTGGTGATGCTTTGGGTTGTTTTTTTGCAGTTTTTGTTGTGGGTGATGAGTATGTCCTTTTTTGTTATTGTTTCGTTGGTGTTGAGGCTGAGTTCGTGTGTTCCTTCTGCTTGTTGTTGTTCGCAGTTTTCTGGTAGGTGGAGTGTTAGGGTGAGTGTGGTGTAGGGTTGGTAAGTAGTAATGCTGGTACTAGTAATATTAGGTATGGCGAGGGTTACTAATTCTTTTTCGTTGGTGCTGGTAATGTTTATAGTTATATTAATTGTTTTTCCGTAGCTTGTTTGTGTTGGGCTTTTGATGATGAGAAGTCCTGATTCTATGATGGGTGTTTCTACTTTTTTCTGGGTGTTTTCTTCTTCGGGTGTTGGTTGTGTTCGTTGCCAGATGTTGTTGGTAAGGCTCCACGTGTAGTCTTCTTCTATGCTGCCGTAGGTTGTTTCGTTGATGGT
>DATDVL010000066.1:0-11833 GCA_035290025.1 Candidatus Nanoarchaeia archaeon | reverse complement strand
GCAGCCGCACCCGCAGCACCAAAAGAAGAAAAGAAATCAGCGGAAGAAGCAGCAGCAGGCTTAAGCAGCTTATTCGGATAAATGAAGAAACAATTTCTTCTTTATTCTCTTTTTATTTTTTTAACATAAAGCTTTATAATTCAACCATTCTCTGATTAGTTCACATGAAAGAACCTATTAACTGCATCATCATCCACGGCTGCACCGACAACGAACAAGAAACAACCTACAATAAACACTGGATGCCCTGGTTACAAAAACAACTCCAAGCAAAAAACATACCTACAAGTACCCCGACTTTTCCAGAACCATGGAAACCTGATTACACCAAGAATAAAGAACTTTTCGAAAAAGAAACGATTCATGAACACACCATTCTTATCGGGCATAGTTGCGGAGCAGCATTTCTCGTACGATGGTTAGGAGAAACAAAAAAAATCATCAAAAAGCTTATCTTAGTAGCACCATGGACCATACCTGATCCGAACAATAAAGAAAAAGAAACATTCTACACATACGACATTGACACCACCATTAAAGAACGCGTTCACGAGATTATCATGTTTACTTCTGATGATGAAGAAGAGGATGGGAAAAAAAGTATACAACTCTTTCATGAACAATTAGGTGGAAAAATCATTGAACTCAAAGAACACGGACATTACACCTTAGAAGACATGAAAACAGAGGCATTTCCAGAACTTTTACAAGAAATTATACCATTAGAAAATAAAAACTTATCACTCAAAGAACTCACCGAACAGCTCAACCTACTAAAAATAGCAAAAGAAGCAGCATTCCAAAAGAAAGAAAAACTAAAAAATGAACTACACGCAGTCATTCAAGAAGTAAAAAAGATACAAACTGAACAAGCAAAAAACTCTACAGGACTAAAAGAAGCACGAGCAGAACGAGACCAACACCGAGAAGCAACCAAACACCTCCACGAAGAAATAAAAACGCTCAAACAAGAAAAAGAAAAACTCCTCCCACCACAAGCAGACCGCATCAACATTCACGCACTCAAAGAAAGAATAGAACGACTAGAAACTAGCATAGAAACAGAAGGCTACGACTACACCAAAGAAAAAAAAGTAACTGTGGAAATAAAAAAACTCAAAGCAATTTATGGACATTACAAACACGTTTCCGACGTCAGCAAAGAAATACGCACCCGAGCTATACAACTCCATGAACACGGAGACAAGGAACATGTCTACGCAAGTATCGCACGAGCATTACAAGGCAACAAAGAACAACACCAACGATTCATTTATCTCATCAACCAACTCAAAAAGTTACGAAAAGAACAAACACTAGCATTCAAGAACTTTATTGAACAAAGAAAATACTACTATGAATTATTACCACTCTACAAAGAAAAACTAGAGGTATTCAGAACACAACAACAAAACAAACGACGAGAACAAGAACAAAAAGAACACCAATCGCAAACAACTAGCAAACAAAAAAAGAAAGTACTCCTAGAAGAAAAAGCAAAAACAGTAGAAGAAAAATGGAAACAAGGAAAAAAACTGACCACTGAAGACCTCATAGCACTCCAAGGAACACCATGAATGAAATACTTTTAGGAATCATCCTTAGTTTCACACCCATCTTTGAAATGCAAGCAGGCATACCCTTACTATACCATGGAGGCATACCACTCTGGTGGGCGTTTATTATCTCCATAGCGTTCAATACCTTAGCATTCCCTATAACCTACTTATTTCTTAACTACCTCCACAAACACTTCCTCAAATTCCGAAAATACGAACAACTATTCCAACACTTCGAAGAACGCTACAAAAGAAAAATAGAACACAAAATAGGAACAGCATGGGAATACTGGACACTCCTCATCTTCGTCATGCTCCCGGGACCAGGAACAGGAGCCTACGCAGGATCATTCTTATCATGGCTCTTCAAACTCAACAAGAAAAAATCATTCTTTGCGATAACACTAGGCATGATCATTAACGGACTATTAGTACTGCTTATTACTTATGGTGTAGTAATCATTTTTTAATGATCATACACCCTTGATATATGCATATATAGGGACCCACATTAAACCAAAAGTAAAACCCCATATGAACTCTTCCAACGGCGCACCAAGAATAAGCACTCCTGTAAGGTTTTGTAAAGCCCAAAACGTACCCGCACCCTCTAAAAAGACATTAGCAAATACTATAGCTGCCATTAACCATACTATTCCGAAAAGAATACCCCCATAAACAGCAGGCTTACAAAGATCATGTCTTTGCAGACTTATCACTAAAAAGCCAATAACACTTGACAAAGAAAGATTATAGATAGGATTAAATTGATATAACAGACCGATAATTATGTAGCTTATTACAAATAAAAAAATCGCAATAATATGTGGTTGTGCCCTTATCTTTTTATTTTTCGTCATCATTTGGTAGATTACAGCAGCAATCCCTCCCATTAGGAATATAAATACTACATCTTCAAGTGCCGCTCCACCTGTTATTCTACTAAGATCAAATAATGTATCAGGATTATAATAATCAGGCACATATTTCCAGGTTATCAGAAACACATAAGAAAGAGCTTTCGTGATAAAAAATAAAGGGATAAGCACAGCAAGGCAAAGAAAACTGCTGAATGTCATCCTTCTTCTCCATAATGGGCATTTAATGAATAAAACCACCCAAACAAGCGAAAGAATAATAACACCTGAAAAATAAGTGTACATCAACTTTTATTTAGCCTTACACCTATTTAAACCTAACTTCAAAAACATTATAAACAATAATAGCCCCCCTCACCATAAGAGGTGACACATGTTTCGCAAATACGGACTTATAGGCATACTCATCATCCTAATCGTAGAGTTAAATTTTCTTTTCAAATTTCAACCCTTCTCCAACCTTTACTTCCCCCTCATCTGGATAGCCTACATCCTCGTCATTGACGCATTGGTCTACAAAATAAAGAACCGATCACTCCTCATGAACGACAAGAAAGGATTTTTATTCCTTGCATTGCTGAGCACTCTATTCTGGTGGGTATTCGAATTTATTAATCATTACGTCGGCAACTGGAATTATGGAAACCCGGAAGGAGCAACAGGGTTAGGACTTAATATCTGGAAAGCAAGCCTAGCATTCGCGACCGTCCTACCCGCAATCGTAGAAACCATGCACCTCTTAGAATCATTACAAACATTCAAACACATTTATTACCACCAAAAATATACTATTACGAGAAGTATTATTTATTTGAGCATCACCACTGGTATCATCAGTTTCGCACTCGTCTTTCTCCTACCTAGCATAGCATTCCCTCTCATATGGCTAGGATTTTTCCTTATCTTAGACCCTATCAATTACCTCCACGGCGTACCATCCATCCTCAAACATGTAGAACAAGGAAAATGGAAATTCATACTCCTCCTAGGACTAGCAGGACTCATCTGCGGCTTCTTCTGGGAGTTTTGGAACTACTGGGCAACCATCAAATGGTATTACCATGTACCTTACGTAGGATTCTTAAAATTATTCGAAATGCCACTCCTAGGATACTTAGGCTACCCACCCTTCGCACTAGAACTTTACGCGATGTGGCACTTCATGAAAAGTTTACACTTACCGAGAAAAAAGAAGCCATAATTCCTTCGCATCGTCTATAACAGGAGTACTTTGTATATGAAAACGTTTCACCAACCACCACCAAATACCCACTACAATTATTGAAGCAGCGATATGCCAAAAAAACAAGTGCACCACATTAAAAAAATTCTTACCCAACTCGATACGAACAATAATCAAAACAACAATTCTTACGATATTAATAACAAAAACCCAAAAACTACCGAGCAAGAACAATAACCAGCGATTACCCCATGACAAACCACGAGTTGTCAGTACAAGCAAGCCCAATAAGACATACGCAGGAATAGCAGCACACGCAGGAATAAACTGCAAAACCACATCTTTTACTAATAACCCGTCACCCACCAACGTTACTGCATACATCACCTTCGTGATACTTGCAGAAAACCACCATGTCAACGGGCTGATAACTATGAGCAACCATGAAGCACTCGCAGCAAGCATAACTGCAAATATGTAACGAATAATTATATCTAACCCTTTGTGCATTCCTTTTTACCTATTCTCGCGTTAAAAAACCTTTTTCTCAACCAAAAACCTTATAAATTAGTCACAACTCTATAATAATAACAATTAGGGGTTCACGTTATACTATGAAAGCACGATCCATCACACTTTTACTCTTTTTTATCCTAGCGATAAGCCTATCCGCCATGAGTGCAACAGCACAACTCAACATTCTTGACGATAACATCAGCATCATGCTAGAACAAGGAGACACCACCACTCTCGACATAAAAATAAAAAATGAAGGAACAACAGCACTCAGCAACTTCCAATTCACCCATAACATCAAACTCCTTGACAATGACCAAGACGAAATCATATTCACCTTCAGCGACCCTGGAACCATTGATCCAGGAGCATCAGAAGACGTACACCTCACCATTGACACGGACAGCCTTATCGATTTTAACACCTATAAGGGAACTATCACCGCAACCAGCGGAAGCGAAAGCGATACCGTACCTTTAACCATTACTATTGCACCCATCACCTGTGATTCCGGCATTCAAGGAGACGATCTTGTACTTACCATAGAGAAACCAGATACGGGAGATGACTTCAAACCTGGAGAAATTATTACTATAAAAACCAACGTCAAAAACGAAGGAACACAAGACATTGACGTCAAAGTAGAAGCATTCCTCTTCGGCGACCAAGACGAAATAAAAGGAGCAAGCTCACGCGTCATGAACGTTGACAACGGAGAAAAAGAAGACTTTGACTTTGACTTAACCATACCCATTGACAGCAGAGAAATAGAATCAGACAAAAACTATGTCCTCGTCATAAAAGCATTTGACGACGACGGAGAAGACAACCTCTGCACCCAAGAAACCGTAAGTACTGACATAAAACTCGACAGCAACGACGTCATTTTTGACGAAGAAGAAACTAGCTTCAGCCCATCAGCAGTGACCTGCGGAGAACCAACAGCAGCAGTACTCACCGTAGCAAACATTGGCGATGAAGAACAAGAAGACGCTTACTTCACCTTGAGCAATAAACAGCTTGGCATAAGCCAACGCAGCAGCATGTTCGACATTGACGACTTTGAATCTGATGAAAACCATATTATTACACGAAGAGTACCTATTATTATACCAACAACGGTGAAGGCAGGGACGTACAATTTCGATGCAGCAATACACTACGCAGGAAAAACGAGAACTCTCAACTTACCCCTCATTATCACCAGCTGCACCAACACACCAACATTCTTCACCGCAGAAGAACAACCCTTCAAACTCCAACAAAACAGTTACACCGTAACTACAGGAGAAACTGTCATCATACCTGTAACTGTCACGAACATGGGGGCAACTGCCAACATCTTCAGCATAACACTCACCAACGCAGAAGATTATGCACAAAGCATAGACCAAATGGCAACCTTAGGGCCACAACAAACACAAACCATCTTCCTCACCGTGACCATCAATCGAGACGCACTCCACATTAGAAACAGTGGTAATATTGTTGTACAAACACAAGGTATGGTCATCGGAAGTGAAGACATCTACTTTGATATCCAACCAGAAGAAAAAGCATCATTCTTTGACAGCATCCTCAACGCACCACTTTGGTTCATCATTGCCCTAGGCGCAGTCATTATCTTAGCATTAGTAGCACTCGTCTGGGCTTTAGCCCGTTAGAATATCTTCTTTTTTGGAGAGCATTTTACTTTTTATAGAACTCTATTTCGCCCTAAAATGGTCATTTATGTCCATTTTTACCCTCTACCGTAACCTTTAAATAGTAGTAACTAAGTCTTGTTACCTATAAAATTCAAACCATAGGGGGTTCGAACACTATGAAAAAATTAGCACTTATAGCACTTTGTTTGCTTGTAGTGGCCATGTTCGCAACTGCCGTAACAGCAGTAAGCGTACAAGAAACATTCTCCAGCAGCGCTCCAACGCTTGGGGGAAAAAGCCAAGAATCAAGCAATCCAGAACACGATGACGAAGATAAACAAAACGTTCTCGACGATGTTGTCATCACACTTGTCAATTCTGATATGACCAGCCATATTATTAATACTATATCCTTTAGTCCAAATGGCTTCAGTTCTTCAGACATTAATTTGACATCAAATGCCAACGGAAAGACACTTTCAGCAGCAACAGCTACAGCTAATAGTACACTCCAAATTACTATTAGTGGAAGAATACCAGAAACACTTGATGCAATAGACAGCAACTTTAATGAAATAGCATTCAAAGTAGCAACAGCAACAATTACCTACACTGATGCATCAACACCAACAGTATTTGATATTTACATGCAACGAGAAAATGTTATCAACATCAACGATGCAAAAGTGGAAACCAACAATAGAGACAGAAAAAACCTAGATGATAGCGACGACGTAAAAAACATCAAACCCGGTGACATACTCTCATTTGACATTGAAGCAGAAAACACTGCAAGCAAGAAAAGCAACCTTGAAGTGAACGACGCACAAATGGACTTCACCTGCGACGATGAAGACGACATTGACATCAACGATGATGACAATGAACAAGACATCTCTGAAGACGAAAAACAAACTTATACGTTTGAAGTAGAATTCAACGAAGATGCAAAAGATGGAAGCATAAAATGTACACTCGCCGTAGACGGTGACGATGTCAACGGAGCACGCCATGGAAACCTCATAACCTTCGACCTCAAAGTCGAACGAGAAAACCATGATATCAGCGTTCGCGACGTAACCATAGCACCACAAGACATCACGTGCAGCGACAAAAGCTTCCAAGTAGCCATAGACTTGCTCAACCTAGGAACATCCAACGAAGACGAAGCAGCTGTAGAAATAGAAGGACGAACCCTCAACTTCCTCAAAAAAATCAGCAACCTCGAATTGGATGAAGACGACAGCAGCACAGAAGTATTCGATATTCCTGTGCCTGACGGACTAGCCGCAGGAGCACACGTACTCCAAGTACGAACATTCTACGACAACACCAAAGCAAGCGACAGCGAAATCATACAAATAAATAATTTGTGTGGAACTGTAGAAGCAGAAGAACCAGCAGTCACAGACCAACCAGCAGTTATGGTAAGCAAAACAAGCTACACCAGCCAACCAGGAAGTTTAGTAAGCATACCTGTCAAGATAACCAATACCATGACGGGCATGAAAACTTACATGATAAGCTTCGAAAATGGTGAAGACTTTGCACAACCAGTAACTGAAAAAACCGTCAGCTTGAACAGCGGACAAACATCCACTGTATTCCTCAACGTGCGACTCAAAGAAGACGCAACCATGGGAGAATACAGCGCGGCAATCAACGTTGCCAGCAGCGGAAAAATCGTTGGAAGCGAAACCGTAACGGTAAAAGTAGAAGGACAAGCACAAGCAACACCAGCAACTGGAGACTTCGTAGGAAGCACAGGATTCTGGGTACTGATTGATGTCCTGCTCATCGTAGCAGTCATTGTCATCTTGTGGTTTATCTTCAGAAAACGAGAAGAATAAAAACTTCTCTTTTCTTTTTTTCTTTTTTATAATGACTACCTCCTTACATATTATCCATCCTTACGTCTACAAAACAGCAGAAGCACTTGAAAGAAAAACCCCTGAAGAAATACGAACACGCGACTTAAGCATTGGAAGACTCGTACGAACAGCATTGCGTGCAGACCATAACGTATTCTATTACCGAAACGGGTGTGAAGTAGCATTTTTAGGATTACTACAAACAGAACAAGAACTCGTGCTCGACCGACGATTTGACTGGAGAAAACGACCAGAACTAACCACTATTGTGACTGATAGCTTCGGCTACCCACTACCTAACAAAAGACCGCCCGAAGTACGACCCATTGACTGGAAAGATAACCTTGCCTGTTTCACCCAAGAATGAGCACTACGAAGACACTTCAGAAGACCCGTAACCACGAGCATTTTCATCGGAGGATACCGACAATGCTGTTTCAGCAACTTTTTACGACTCTACGGCAAAAACTACCGCCACCCCAAAGAACACGTAACCTTCATCCCAGAATTAGTCGTGGCTACCAAACTCTTTAAAGATGCAGACTACCATAAAGAAAAAATAAAACCCATAACCTACGAACAAGCATTAGCACTCTTACAACCATGACCACACGCATACTTTACGCACGAGGAACACGCATCATCGAACTACCTGCAGGACCTGTGGAAGAAAAAGATGGCTTACTCGTACAGCAACCAGCACAAACATTCATTACTATTGTTCACGGACCAAGAATTCTGGAATGTTTAGGAGAACACTACTGGATGAATATTCCTGCACTCATACGCAAAGATAGAGTATGTTATAAGTGGCTCAAAGAATATTATGGGACTGCTAAATCTTATCGAGACATCCAAGCAGGAGTAAGTTACCGACATTACTTAGGAGAAGAACACCGCTTACCCACAGCAGGCATAGGAAGATCTTTTTGTGGGTTAGTAAGATTCCGAGACACCGCAACCCTATCAGATATGATTAAAGAATCCATAGGAGAATTACCCTTGATCCTACCCGAAGGAAGCACAGAACACGTTCTCGGAATATCAGAACGACAACACCTTGAACTATACTTGTCATGGCCTATTTATCACATAGAAGAACGAGAAGACACAACAATATTAAGAGCCATCTTGGAACACCCAACCATGTGGGCATCAACAAAACAACAAGAACTTTTCAAACTACTATCTTCATGTTCTAACACAAAACAATCACGAAAACCGAGAGCAGAACTTGTATCAACCTGAATACCTTAACTCCTGATTAGGTTTTTATAGTACTTATTATTTGCTCTTCTTATGAAAAAAGATAAGCGATTTCTAATTCTAGGCATGTTCTTTCAAATTATTGCCTTGATATTATTTTCTGTTTGTATACCCCTTGTAGACAAGCATATTGGTTTTCAACAAGAATTTATTCGAAATGCTGATGTCAGTAGAATACTCGCAAATCAAGCTTCTTTTACTGCGCTTCTTGATTTTAGAATTATGAAATCTTTTAATAAACTTGGTTATTACAATATTTCTGATCCTGATTTTCTTTCAGGCCTTGAGGAACTACAAAATCTTCTTAGAACTCAACTTAAACAACTTCAGACTATTGCTTCAGTAGGACCAGAACCCTCGTTGTACAATTATTGGGACACCCTTGATTATAATCAGTTACAATCGGAAGTAAATTCTTATTCTTCTGGACCTGTAGTAATGAAGTTACGTGAAGTTGCTGACAAAGAAAGATCATTGATGTTAAAGAAAAGCATATACCTTTCTCTTGCTATTTTTTTCTCTATACTTGGGACTACTTTTCAGCTACTTTCTTCTTTCATAAAAAAAGGCTAGGGAGGGATTTGAACCCCCAAATGACCGCTCTGCAGGCGGTTGCCTTAACCGGGCTTGGCTACCTAGCCGTATAAAAGACCCAAAGATAAAACCTTTTAAAGACTTTCGCTCACGTGCCATTATGCACACCTCAACAGAAGACTCAAAAACACAAGTAACTGCTGCGGAAAAACAACGCCTACAAAAAGGTATACTTGCTATTATTCGCCGAAGAGTATCTGAGGACATTGTCCAGCTTAGTGCAGAATTACATACTACTGAGGGGTTAATTGCCCTTGTTCTCGCTGATCTTATCAGAGAACGACACATCAGACCTACACCCACTAAAGAACAATTGCGCGACCCTAATATACTTATAACCATTAATCATACTCGCTACCGATTAGCACTTACACAGCCTACTCAAGAACCTGAAAGAACTTATCAAGCAACTTTACACCTTCTTGACAGTTATGCTGGCAATCAAGAAAACTGGTAATGAACAACATATTTATAAAACGAAAATTCTGCTCAATTATTACGAGTCTGTAACTCAGCTTGGATAGAGTGCTGACCTTCTAAGTCAGAAGTCGCCGGTTCAAATCCGGCCAGACTCATAACTTACTTATTCTTCTCCGCAGTTAAAACTTCAGCTCTTTTCACATATGACCACAAATCAAAAATGTGCGTAAAATCTTCCATATGCTGACGAGCCAAAAAAATCTTTTCTTCATCATGAGTCTCATCTTCACCACCAATCATCAATAATTCATCCTGAGAAGAACAACGATACACATAATTAAACCTCTTTTTACACCACTCATCAATCATCAACACACGCTCATCACTACCATCACGTTTCTGATGTTTCAATAGAACACGCACACCAAACCACTTATACCAACACCAAATCGTACCCTCAACAGACGTCACACCACCCATACTTTTATACCGAGGATCAAAAACATTAATATCTCTATCTTCAGCATCAAAAGCCAAATAAGGCTTACCCTTCTCATCAAATAATGGAGAAGCACAACCCAAAACACTACTCGCTACCAAAGCAACTAGACCCTGCCTACAACACTTCTCCCAACGGAACATACTTTATATATCAACTGTTTTTTATATAAAAACATGTGATGAATAACTTCACTACATTTTAACCCTACAGAAAAGCCTTTAAAATGCTCTTAACCAGAATACAACCATGGATTTCGCAGCAATAGAACAAAAATGGCAGAACAAGTGGGCAGCAGCAGGCATATTTAATGTCCAAGAAGACCACAAAAAAAAGAAGTACTATGTCCTAGAAATGTTCCCCTACCCCAGCGGATCAGGACTTCACATGGGACATGCATTTAACTATACTATAGGAGACATTTACGCACGATTCAAAAGAAAGCAAGGCTACCATGTACTCTACCCGATGGGTTATGATGCCTTTGGACTACCCGCAGAAAATGCAGCCATAAAAAACAAAAGCCACCCGAAACTATTCACTGAAGAAGCCATCAAGAACTTCATCAAACAACAACAATCACTGGGATTAAGCTACGACTGGAACAGGATGTTAGCAACCTGTAATCCTGATTATTACCAATGGAACCAATACTTATTCTTACAACTCTACAAAAAAGGATTAGTCTACAGAAAAGAAGCAAGCGTCAACTGGTGCCCAGAATGCAATACTGTATTGGCAAACGAACAAGTACACCAAGGAAACTGCTGGAGACATACCACAACACCTGTACATACAAAAAATTTAGAACAATGGTTCATCAAAACAACCGCTTACGCAGAAGAACTGCTCAAAGACATTGAAACACTAGACTGGCCAGAACGCATAAAAATAATGCAAAGAAACTGGATAGGAAAAAGCGAAGGAACACTAGCAAAATTCAAACTTAAGAACAGCAATAACCACCTAGAAGTCTATACCACAAGAATTGATACTATCTTCAGCGTTACTTTCCTCGTTATGGCACCCGACCACCCCCAAGCATTAGAACTCCTCAAAAAAACACCCCAAGAAAAGCAAGGATTAACATTCATAAAAACCATGACTCGCACCACAGAAAAAGTAGACGAATCAAAAGAAGGATTCTTCACAGGAACATATGCTATTAACCCAGCAACAGGAAAAGACATACCTGTTTACCTAGCAAACTTTGTCTTGAAAGACTACGGAACAGGTATTGTCATGGCAGACGCGCATGACCAGCGAGACTATGAATTCGCAAAAAAGTATAACATACCCTTACAACCTGTACTCAAACCAAAAGACGGAAGCATCTGGAAAGAAGACAAAGCATACGAAGATTATGGTATACTCTACAACTCAGGAGAATTCAACGGACTA
>DATDVL010000065.1:0-6820 GCA_035290025.1 Candidatus Nanoarchaeia archaeon | reverse complement strand
AAGAAGCAATACCAAAAATACGAAGCTGGCTAGAAAAAAAAGGACTAGCAAAAAAAGAAATACAATATAAACTACGAGACTGGTTGGTCAGCAGACAACGCTACTGGGGAACACCCATACCCATCATTTACTGCGAAAATTGTGGTATACAAACCGTAGCGGAAGAACAATTACCCGTACTATTACCTGAAGACATCACTTTTGGAAAAGGAAACCCATTAACAACAAGCAAAACCTTCCAAAAAGTGAACTGCCCAAAATGCAAGAAAACTGCACGAAGAGAAACTGACACCATGGACACCTTCTTTGATAGTAGTTGGTACTACCTACGGTTCACTGATGCACACAACGACAAAAAACCATTCGACAAAAACAAAGCAGCCTACTGGATGCCCACAGATATCTATATCGGAGGAGCAGAACACGCCTGCATGCACCTTATCTACGCACGCTTCTTCACCAAAGCACTACGCGATATGGGCTACTTGAACTTCAACGAACCATTCCCAAAACTATTCAACCAAGGCATGCTCCACAAAGATGGTTATGTTATGAGCAAAAGCAGAGGCAATGTTGTATTACCTGAAACCATATCAGCAACTTGTGGTATTGACACTGCAAGATTTTTCCTCATGAGTATTGCAAGCCCAGACAAGGACACTGAATGGAATGATAAAGGCATAGAAAGTATACACAAACTCATTACAAAGATTATTGATTATTATGGAATCATAAAACTAGGAATAAGCACACCAGCAACAGAAAGTAAACTCCATGCTACCATCAAAAAAGTCACACAACACCTAGAACAGATGGAATATAATCTGGTACTGATATGTTTACGACAATTATTTGAAGCCCTTCATGAAGAAGAAAGCAAAGAAACACTCGAAACATTTTTACAGCTCTTAAACCCATTTTGCCCACACATCACAGAAGAATTGTGGGAACGACTAGGCAATAAAACATTTTTAGCAACAACATCATGGCCTAGCTACAAAGAAACAAAAATAAACCCTGTTTATGAAGAACAAGAGAACTACCAATCAGCAGTCAAAGATGACATTAGAAATATTATCAAACTTGTAAAAAGTAAACCACGAAAAATACATCTTTTTCTAGCACCAGAAAAGAATTATGCACTTTACCATGAACTCAAGAAAGAAACAAGCAAAGAACTCAAAGAACTCATGAACAAGTACAAACACCACGGACCAGAAACCATAAAGATTATACAAAACTTTATCAAAGGAAACCTACGACTCTACAACTTAACACAGCACCAAGAACAAGAAACACTAGAAATCTGCAAAAAAGAACTAGAACAAGAATTTAGCGTGCCTATAATGATACTACCCGCAGAAAAAAGCAAAGAGCCAAAAGCACAACAAGCACAACCAGGAAAACCCGCAGTACTCATCCTTTAACTATCTTAGATTATTCACTATTCAAGCACAGAAATACTTAAATAAACACCCCCACTAAATTTTCTATGCCCCAACAAGCATTCTATAAAAAAGCAACGAAAGTTTATCAAGAACAACTTCACGGCACCAAAGAACTCCTGCCACGCATGGCAACACTAGTAGCAGCACTCAAAGAAAGCATACCCTATTATTCTGGCTGCGGATTTTACTTTGCAGAACAACCCGATATGGAAGTAGGACCCTACCAAGGACATATTGTCTGCGCAAAAATAGGCTACCATGGCATCTGCGGAAAAAGCATAAAAACGAAACAGCCTGTACTCATACCTGACACCACCCACTACAAAGAAAGAATCATCTGTGACAAGAATACACAATCAGAATTAGCATTACCTGTAGTTGATACGGAAGGAAGAATCATAGCAAGCTTCTACGCAGAATCACCCACGAAAAACGCTTTTACTGATTATGATATCCAAGAACTCCAGCGTTTACTCAAGAAGTTGTTCACATAAACTTTAATAATGACAACTATCTACTAAAAACAACAAAACCAAGAGGTGGTTAACTTATGAACTATTTAGCAATACTGTTAGCAGCAATCGTATCCATGATACTCGGATGCATCTGGTACGCACCAAGCGTCTTTGGAACACAATGGATGAAACTTGCAGGAATAAACCCCAAACAAGCAAAAAAGGGAAGCATGGCACCAAAAATGGTCATAGCATTCATCGCATCCATCGTCACGGCATATGTCCTTGCACGCATAGCAGGAATCATGGGAGCAACAACCTTTAGCGATGCACTCAACCTTGCATTCTGGGTATGGCTAGGATTCGTAGGAACAACAAGCTTAGGAAGCGTCCTCTGGGAAGGAAAACCAACACAACTCTGGTGGCTTAACAACGCCCACAACTTCATTAACCTTCTCTTGGCAGCAACCATCATAACACTCTGGGTGTAAAGACATAAAAACACCCATTTCTTTCTTTTTTTCATGAAAATTACCAAAGACGACGAAGGATTACGATTCGACAAATACCTACGAAGAACACTCAAACATGCAAGCCTCGGCATGATCTACGAGTTCATAAGAAAAGGAAATGTACTCGTCAACAACAAAAAACAAAAGCAAAACTACCGTTTACAAACAAATGATGAATTAATTTATACTATACCCATAGAAAACTTCTTAGCAAGCACAAAAAAACCTGCTTACAAACAACGATTTACCATACTCTTCGAAGACCAAGACCTACTCATCGTAAACAAACCCGCAGGACTAGCAAGCCACGGAGGAACAGGAATAACTGACAACCTCATAGCAGAAGCAAGAACCTACCTCAAAGACATTACCAGTCAATCATCACTCGCACACCGCCTCGACCGAGGAACATCAGGCATTGTCATCATAGCAAAAAACAAAACAGCACTACGATCCATAAACCAAGCACTCAAACGAAGAGACGTGAATAAAACTTACCTAGCATTAGTCGAAGGAACCATGCAACCACCCCAAGGAACACTTACCCACAAACTAGAACGCATCAAAGAAGACTTCACCACCAAAATAATAACCAGCGAACAAGGAAAAATAGCAAAAACAAGTTACCAAACCCTGAAAAATTATCCCCAACACACTCTCGTAAAACTACAACTCCATACGGGAAGAATGCACCAACTACGAGCACAACTTACCATAACAGGACACCCCATCGTAGGAGACAACATCTACGGCAAAGAAGAACAACCCATGAAAAGACTCTTCCTCCACGCATCACAACTAAGCTTCCAACACCCAACAACAGGAAAAACTATTAGCCTATCCGCACCACTACCACCAGAACTAGAAACATTCCTAAAACAACTCTAATTAGCAGGCTGTGTAGAAGGAATACTATAGACTAACTTATCATCCCAATAAACATCTCCATTAAATTTAACAACATACTCATGTTCTTGGATATACTTATCACTGTATTCTGGGACCATGCCACAAAAGGTCTTTACCTTTATCTCATAACCATCATCTTCCTTCTCAATACTTTCAATACGTTCAGGAACTAGCATACCTATTTCATTTAACTTACCACAACCATCATTAATACCAAACCAATACTGATTAAAAGCAACTAAAAAATTCTCACGAGCAGCATCTTCGCTATCAATCAAAGGCCTTTCTTTCGGTTCTATATTAACACAAGCACCTTTAGCAATAACTTTTATACCTGCATTTTCAGCAAGACAAACATTTGCATAGGTTATCCCATCACTACCACAAACAGGAACCCATTCTTGACTACACACTTTTTCAAATCGTTTATCCTCACAAACAAAAATTCTTTCTGTTGTACAAACTCGTATTTTACCATCACTATCTGGTTGACAAGAAGACTTCTTATATCCCGCCTGACAATCAGCTCTCTGTGAACACTCTTTCTCATCTAAATCTTCACACTTATCTTCACTACGTTCATTACAACGGAAACCCTTACCAGCAGTACATACCTTCTGACCATTCTCAGAAATTTGACAATTCTCTTCATACTTCCAATATTCAGGCTCACAATCCTTACGAGCAGAACACGTATCCTCATCCAGAGCAGAACAAGGAGCCCAAGAACCTCTTTCCTCACAACGAGGTTCCTGACAAACCTGAATACAACCTTGACCTTCAGGACAGAAAGCCATAGGGCACTCGTTCCAATAACCATCCTTAGACTCACAAACCCTTTTTTCTTTCTCTAACTCTTTATTCTTGTCTTTGGATAATTTATCATAACATTCTGCTTTGTCTTCACCTTCTAAAGTATCACAATAAAAACCTTTATCAGTACCAGAATCTGAGTCATCCTTCTCCTCAACTTCACGAGTTATACAAACAGCACGACCAGAAATATCATCAACCAAAAGCCAAATAGTATTGCCATCATCTTTAATATTAACACTATAATAATCCGCAACTACGACTTGTTCACCACACTTTAAACGCAAATCATCAATTATACTATCAACATAACTCTTATCCCAAAAAGAAATAGTCATCTCCGCATTAGGATTATCAGCAAGAAACTGTTCAACAGCAGGAATACGTTTCAAAACATCTTCAATATTACCCGTACAACCAACCAGTGCAACAAGCACCAACACACCGAGCAAAACTTGCAATTTTCTCATATTTACTCAGCATCTTTTCCTATTTAAATAGCTATTGATAACTTCCATTACACCCACAGTCAACAACATTTAAATACTTCTTTTCACCCGAAAAAACAAAAGAGGAATCATGGCAACATCAGACGATAAATTCGCATTCTGGATAGCAGTACTTGTTATAACCTTCTCCCTTATTATCAACGTAGGCATACCCGCAATTACTGGAAAAAGCATCAGCGATGAACCCTATATACCTTCTATTAGTATACAGCAACTAGAACAAGGAATAAACCTCCACCGAGGCATCAACAAATTCATCATCGACGAAGACTTCATAGAACTACCCGCAGAAGACATATTTGCCAGCATTAAAGACCATATACACTATGTAACCATGGGCAGACAAACATTCCAACAAGGAAGAAAAATATGGCTACCCACAAAACCACGCTACAACAAAGAAATAAGCAAGTATCGTATTGACAATTACTACACAACAACTATTACTGATACCTATCTTCACATAAAAGTAATCGGCACCGATAGAACTGTCTGGAACTACAACCTAACTAACTACTCTTCATCTAAACATAATACTTGATCAACTTGATTGTTACTTACTAAAGCAAAACAACCACTACTTTTTACTGCACATCTTCCCGAAGTCCTGATCACACCACCATCAGTAACCTGCCGCAACTGAGCAGGAGAAAGATCAGCAACACACCAACCCGAATCACAACTACTACCATCAGAACAACTATCACTATTTACATCTGGATCAACATTATTATCTATAACACTGCTAGAACAACCAGCGACAATTATTAACAAAGAAAACAATAACCACTTCATGACTATTTACCAACAATTTACTCTTTAAAAAACTTCGGATAACTACCAACACATTAAGAACAATCCCAAGATTTATAAGGAAAAATAAGCATACTACCATTATGACAGAAAAATTCCTCCTCGTCAACCTAGAAGAAGAAAACACCAAAAAGCTAGCAGACGTACTTGCTAACAGCACCGCAAGAAAACTACTCAACTACCTGTCTACAGTTGAAGACGCATCAGAAAGCGAACTCGCTAATAAACTTAAACTACCACTCACCACCGTCCACTATAACCTACAAAACCTGAAAAAAACAGGACTCGTAGAAGCACCCGCATTCACCTGGAGCCAAAAAGGAAGACCTATAGACAGGTATACCATAGCAAAAAAATCAATTATTATCAGCCCCAAAGGAGTAACTATCAATAAAGAAAAAATGCGAAGAATTCTCGGGGTAGGCATCATATCAGGCATAGGAGCAACGCTCGCAGGCTATATCATGCAACACTACCCTACAACAACCATAGAACAACCTGTCATGATGGCAAAATTCGCAGAAACAACAGCACTTGCAATAACTACACCACCAACAGAACCAAAAACATGGCTATTCTACACCGCACTCTTTTGTATAGGAACATTCGTAACTATGGTACTCTACACTCTATTTAACTGGAAAGAACGATAACTATTCTAAATCCTTCAAGAAACGCTTAATCGTCGTAACCACATGCTCCGGCTGCGACTTTAAGATACTCGCCGCTTTAGCCAACAAGTCCTTATCAGAAATATTCAACGAAACTGAAGCAGTAAAAACAATATTAGCAGGCTTTTCTTTTTTTGACTTCTTCCACAACAAAAACAATTCTTCACAACGAGCAGGAACCTGACCTTTAGCACATTGCAACAACGCAGCAGCTTCACCCAACATCTTAGACTCTTTCGACAACTCAAACCAAGCAGCAGCACCCGCAACAAACTCCAAACGAACAATACCGTCCTGAATTTTAGAAGACTTCAAAATTTTAATAACCTCAGCCTCAGACGTATTATCCAAATGCGTACCACCACACGCCTCAACATCATAACCAACAATATTTACAATACGTAACTTTTTACCTGGAGGAACACCCCCCTGATAAATTGTAAAACCAAACTTTTGCTCAGCATCCGTACGATCCATAAAAGACTTCTGCACAGGAACAGCCTTTTGAATCAACTCATTAGCAACCTGCTCAATCTCCACAACCTCAGCATCCGTCAATGACTGATAATGCGTCAAATCAATATGAGCCTTTTCCAACGTCTTTTTAGCACCCGCCTGATTCACATGCTTACCCAATACTAAACGAGCAGCAGCATTCACGATATGCGTAGACGTATGATGTTGCGCCAA
>DATDVL010000064.1:0-12672 GCA_035290025.1 Candidatus Nanoarchaeia archaeon | reverse complement strand
TTTGTAGGTATTTTACGTGTACGACGATGCTGGTTCTTCCAAGTTCTTTTGCTACGTTGAGTGCGATGGCGCTTTTTCCTGTTCCCGGTGTCCCTTTGAGAAAAATGATGTTGTGTCCTTGTTTGATTGCTTCAAGTATCTCTTGTGTTACGGTTTCTTGTGTTTTTCCGTTGCTGAACGTTTGGGGTGGTAAATATTCATCGTTTTGGTTGTAGAGTGACCACATGATAGGTGCCTTAGGGAAATTGTATTTATTAATGTTCTCGTTAGCTTTTTATAGGACTGCAGAGTAAAGCTGATTTATGCGTCGTCTTGCTGGTTTCACTGCAGTGTTATTGGTTATTGTTTTTGTGGTAGTAGTGGTCAATAATCTTTTTCCTACAGAAGTTTCAGAAGTGCATCAGCATGCTGATATTTTGTTGGTGCTGAACGGTCAGGTCATGAATTTTTCTCGTGCTGAGTTCATGTCTGATGAGAATCGTTCGTTGAATCCTGTTACGCATGTTCATGATGGTAATGGTCAGGTTATCCATACGCATGCTGCGGGTGTTACGTTGGGTGCTTTTTTTACGAGTTTGAATATGAGTATTGATAATGGTTGTTTTGTTGATCATACAGGTAAGCGTTTTTGTGGTGGTGTTCGTTTTTTTGTGAATAGTGAAGAAAAAGGTAATCCTATGGGTTATGTTATTGCAGACCTTGATCGTTTGTTGGTTATGACTGGTCCTGGCAATCCTGGTTTGTGGTTGGGTCGTATTTCTCAGGATGCCTGTATCTATTCTGGTAAGTGTCCTGAGCGTGGTGTCCCTCCTGATGAGGTGGGTTGTGGTGGTGCTGATTGTTATTTTATTCCTGGGTAGTGCCGTTAGTTTTTTATAGGGTTATTCTTGTCATAGGTATATGTTTCCCGGTATGAATAAGAAGGCTATGGAGCAGGCGATGAAGAAGCTTGGGGTGAAGCAGGAATCTATTGATGCTACTGAAGTTATTATTAAGACAGTTGCGGGTAAGGATTTGGTTATTAAGCATCCTCAGGTTATGAAAGTGAATATGATGGGTCAAGAGTCCTTGCAGATTACAGGTGATATTGAGGAAGTTTCTGTTATGAACGATGCTGATGTTAAGACGGTTGCTGATGCTGCGGGTGTCTCTTTGGAGGTTGCTCGTGAGAAATTAGAATCTTGTAATGGTGATTTGGCGAAGGCTATTCTTGAGTTGCAGTCAAAAGAATAACATTGTTACTATAGAGTAGATATAGAACACAAGACTTAAATAATATAGATTATTTAAAGATTTATGAAAAACCCTTTGAAAACGATAGACAACTGTGTAACAGATAGTGTCAGAGTTGTATTAACAGGTTATAACTGGTTTACAGGTGGTGACAAATATGATCTCGCAAGAGACATACATGCGTTAGTGCCATTAGTCTACATTATAGGTGGTGTTATCAGTCATTCTTCAGGAGGTGTTAGTGCAGGTCTTGGTGGTGCTGTAGGGACTTTTCTAAGTAGGAAATACCCAAGAAATAACATTGCCCGAATGGAATATCTTGAAGGATCGATTGAAGAGTCGGGAATGCTTAGCATAGAGTTGGAAGAAAAAAGAGATTTTTCAAAGAAGAAGGGTTATACGGTAGGTACTGCAGGCTTACCATTAGAATGTTTCGGCGTACACTCATTAGGTTTAGGATTTATGGCAATGTGTGCTCGTGAGATAGTTACTAGTCTTCCAGATAATCTACCTAAGCGTAGAAACGTTTTTGTTCGTGCTAAAAATGAAGTAACCACATGGGTGAAACTATTGAGTCAACAACCAGCACTGTAAAGTGTTTAATGGATGCGCTGGGTGTGGGATTCTCGCTAGCGTTTCGAACCCACATGACATTGCGATTAACGTCTCTCCCTTTTCAGGGGAGTGCGTTTACCGTTCCGCCAACCCAGCGCTAAGTATTTTAATGAAAAATATTTAATATGCGTTGTGGTAAAATTTCCGAAAATCTTCCGATCGATAAGTTTAAATAAACAAGTTCTATAAAGAAAATGCGATTAACGTCTCTCTTTTCAGAGGGAGTGGGTTTGCGTTTTTTGCCAGCCCTTTTTCTTTTTTTAAACTATTTTTGAGTGATTAATATAAAAACCTTTATTAATCCCCACTAGTTACATTCCTTGTATGCAAACCTTTCAACGCTTGGTAGACGAGGCAAATAAGGCTTTTCAGACTGCTGATCATCTGGCATCTTCTACATATCCTTTGGTGAGGGATGCAAAGTTATTATTAGTCATTACGGAGAACATGTTTAAGGCCTTGACAAAGGGTATGGAGGCTGTTCTGCATTATGAGAAGATGTACAAGCGTATTCCTCCCTTGAATAATGATTTTTCTTCACAATTCTATGCGTTTAAGGAGAAGTGTGTCCCTCGGTATGGTTTTTCTCGTGAGGGTGTGATGGTTTTGCAGGATATTAAGGGTATTTTGGACCATCAGAAAAATTCCCCTATTGAGTTTAGGCGGGGTGCTGATCGTTTTATTATGGCAGATCATGATTTCCGTATGCAATCATTAGATATTACGAAGGTGAAGAATTATTTGAAAATCACGAAAGAATTTGTGTTCAAGGTGAATGGTGTGTATAATAAGGCTATTGCAACGCATGCGCGTGGGATGTGACGGTTAGAACATGTTAGAAGATGTTGATGAATCGGCTGCTGAAGAGTTGAAGCGGGCGGATCATTTGATTTATGTTACGTTGAAGTATACGCGTACTGCTGATGTTATTAAAAATACAATTAAGCGTTTGATTTCTGCAATGGACTTTGGCATTGCTGATGTGTTGAAGTACCTTGCCAAGAAAAAAAAGGTGAAGGCAGTTCCGGAGCTGCCTAAGTTGCGTGCTGATTTGTTGCATAAAATTTCTGCTGAGTTTCAGGATGACATCCATTTTTATTATCATTTGAAGGCTATTGACAAGGCGGAGTATTCTAAGAAGGAGGAGTATCGTAAGAATGTTGCTTTGCTTGCGCATTTGAGTCCTAAGGAAACGGTTGAGGTGAATATGCCGTTGTTGAACACCTTTTATCAGCAAACAAAGGATTTTATTAAGCGTACGGAAGAATTCTGTGAGTAGTTCATTTTATAGATAATACGAAAACAGAGTAAGAAATATTTTTAAACCAAGAAAAGTCCTAATATAGGGGTAAAAAGTGGAAGAGGATAATTATAAGCATAATGATTTTGGTGGGGTCTTCTGGTTTCATTTGGTGATTATAGTATTGCTCTATAGTTCATGGATGTTTTTTTATTGGAGATGGGTTGCAGCAGTTGCGATACTTATTATGTTACAATTTTTGGTATTGAAGCAGTGCCTTGTGACGACGATGGAATTTAAGAGTTTTGATAGTGATCGGAATTGGACGCATTACTATTTGACAAAAATGGGTTTGCAATTAAACAAGAAAGTAGTAAATAGTGTGGTGTGCTATATCTGTCCTCTCATCTTGATAGGTATTGCCTACTGTTGGCAGATAGTACTAGATCATAAACCATTCTTCTAAGTATAAAAAAATTAAGACATTTAGCTGAGTAATCGTCGCATTTCGTTGCTGAGTCTGCTTACTTCGCTGGCATGGTAGTCTAGTTGTGTCATCATATTGTTGAGTCGTGCTGCTCTTGAGTCTGAATTGCCTATGCAGTAATTCCCAAATGCTACGTCAGCATTGGTCCAGGTGCAGCTGCTTTGTGTTTCGCATTGTGTTTTTGATCGTATGCTTGCGCAGAAATCGTAGGTTCGTACGGCATTACCTGTGGGTTGGAAGAACTGTGCTACAATAACAAGTGCTAAGACTGAGACAATGGCTAGAATAAATGATCGTTCCATGGGTACACCTCAACTATTCATTGTCCTAACAGGTTATATAAATCTTTGTGAAAAGTTTTAAGAAGAGTATTCTCGTAAGTGTGATCATGGAAATGTATAGTATGCCCTGTTTTTTGTTGGATGGTACTGCTACGAAGGTTACGTTTGCTGCTGGTCCCGTTATCATCCGTGATGGTAAAGTTTTGGTGCATCGTGCTCCTTCTACAGGTAAGTTTCAGTTTATTGGTGGCCGTGTTGATGATCAGAAAACGTTTGCTGCGGTTGCTGTTGCTAGGGCATGGGATGATTGTGGTGTTCGTGTTCGTTTAGTAGGTGATCCTTTGCCTATACTCGGCCAAGTGGAGCGTAAAGGTCAGGTAGAATGGGTAGTACTAATTCATTATCGTGCGGAAATGATAAATGCTGTTCCTGAAAAGTCGGGTGAGTATCGATGGTGTTCTTTGGAAGAGTTAGAAATGCTGCATAAGCAGGGTGATTTATCTTCTGCGAATATGGTTATTGCTGCAAAACATTTTATGGTTGCAGGTAAAGTTTAAAAGGAATGAAATAAAACCAATAGGTATGTTTCCTATTCGTGCAACAGTACAAGCCGTTGATAGTCGCACATTTTGGGGTCAGTTATGTGGTCGTCCTTCTTGTCCTGTTATAGAAATTGATTATGGGTGGTTTTGGAATAGAACACGCCATCCTACTATGTTAGGCGCTATGGGAAAAATTTTGGGTGATGTCCGCAGTCATCGTTTTCCTCAAGGTGCTCGTTTAGAAATTGTTACCAATAATCTTCCTTGGAGTGATCGTAATCTCGCAGATATAACACTTACATATTTGTATGGTCATGGTGTGCAAGTTTCTTTGCAGCATGTTAATCCTTCTGATGGGACTATAGGATATGGTCTTGTTCCTTGACCCTGATGGGTAGAAAGCTTTAAAACATTCATCTGACTGAATTCTATAATGAGAGGTGTTCGGTAATGTATCATGCGCGTTCTTTAGGTATTGTTTCTGGTAAGGGTGGTTCAGGTAAGACGACGACTGCGGTTAACTTGGCTACGGCTTTTTCTTTGTTGGGTAAGGAGGTTACGTTAGTGGATGCGAATGTGCAGAACCCTAATGTGGGTGTGCATTTGGGTGCTCCGCAGGTGCCTATTCATTTGAATCATGTGCTGCAGGGGAAACATCACATACAGGATGCTGTGTATCAGCATAAGTCTGGCATGAAGGTTGTTCCTGCTTCATTGGCAGTTGCTGATCGTCATGTTTCTTTACAAGGTTTGAAAAAGCATCTTCAGGAATTAATGACAGATGTTTTAGTTCTTGATACGTCTTCTGGTCTTCATGAGCAGAATATACACGCGTTGCATGCTGCTGATGAGACCTTGGTGGTTTCTCCTCCGGAGTGGCCTTCGTTGACGGATGCTTTGCGTTCGTTGCAAGTGTTACAATCCTTGCAGGTTCCTTGTCGTGGCGTTGTGGTTACGAAGGCAGGCAGTCAGGATGATATTCCTATTGCTAATGTTGCGCAGTTTTTGGGTGTTCCCGTGTTGGCGGTTATTCCTTTTGATGCGGGTATTCGTGAGTCGTTGCGTCGTAAGGAGCCGTTGGTGTTTTTGAATCCGCAGTCTCCTGCTGCTGATGCATATGTGAAGCTTGCTGCACGTTTGGCGGGTAGTGCTTTGCCGGAGCGTAAGAAGTTTCTTGGCCTATTCTGAATAATAATGCAATGATTTCGTAGTTCTTCAAAATCCGGAAGTTTTCCGACACTTATAGCCTGAATGGATGCAGTACGCCACACATGACAACCGCCCTATGAGAGTATAAAAACAAAAAAAATATTATGGATAATTATGGAAAAACGGGTGGTATTTCCTGAAGGAAAACAGAAAGAATTCTTGAGAATTGTTAAAAAATATTCAAAGCTAACATGGGTTGAATTAGGCAATAAAATCAATGTTAATGGAGGAACCTTAAAAGCAGCGTATCAATTTGAGAAGTGTAGTCTACCATATGCAGTCTTAAAGAACATTATTTCGTTTCAAGGAACAACTGAAGAAGCAATAAACACAGAATATGGCGCGGAGATAATAGAATCAATAACTGGGAAAGGGCATTATGGCATATCAAGAGTAAAGCTTCCCGAAGTGGATATAACTTTTGATAAAAAGCCAGAAAAGCTAGACACATCCCAAGTAAATTTTAGTGCATGTGATATAAAAAAGAAGAATCTTAAGCTTCCTACTAAACTAACGCCTAGTCTTGCAGAAGAAATTGGTGCACATCTAGGTGATGGTTTTCTTTCAGGCGATAAGTATGAATATCGATTAAAAGGTAATAAAAATGAGAAAAAATACTATGATCAGTTTGTGAAAAAAACTTTTAAAGAATTATATAACATCGACTTAAACATTAAAGAATATGAAACAACTTATGGGTTTGAGTTATGCTCGAAAGGTTTATGGGAGTTTAAGAATAAGGTTTTAGGTATCCCTGCAGGAAGAAAAAATGATATTAGAATTCCTGAAGTAATAAAAGTTAATAATCAAGAAATTTTATGTTCATTTATTAAGGGTCTTTTTGATACTGATGGTTGTGTATCATTTTTAGATTACAAAACTCATGGAAATCATTACCCAGTAATAAGTTTTTCTTCTCGATCAAAGTTTCTAGTACAAGAAACTGGTGAGATTTTGAATATGCTAGGGTTGAAACCAACATTCTCAGATGACAAAAAATACTATTATATCTACCTCTACGGATACAAAAGATTAGAGATATATACGAAGATGATTGGTTGGAGCAATTCTAAACATACAGATAAAGTTATACAATGGAAGCAGAATTATCCAGAACTAGGAATGAATATTAAAATAAAAAGGGATAACAGTAAGCCTTTTATAGGACCGTTGTTTAAGGATATAATCATGCAACGAGCTGATTGTCTTCATCAAGAGGATTGATTTTCTTAGCTCGTGCAATATGCTATACACCGATAGTACCCGTAGTATAGACAAAGGAAAAAAAACTTTGGTAAAATGGCCGTACAGAGGCCTGTGGGAGGGTTTTAATAAAAACTCTAGCCGAAAGCCTCGAATGGGAGTTCGATTCTCCCCGGGTACTTTTTTATTCTTAAATGAGGTTAAAGCATATGCCTATTGAGAAAGTAAAAGGCTTTCGGGATATTTTTCCTCCGCAATCGTTGCGTCGTGAGAAGATTATGCGTATTATTCAGGATAAAGCTAAATTGTATGGTTTTGTGCCTATTGAAACGCCGACGATTGAGTATGAAGAATTATTGAAAGGTGATAATGAGTCTGATGAGGCAGTAAGTGATCGTTTCCGTTTGAAGGATCGTGGTGGTCGTGATTTGGGTTTGCGTTTTGAGTGGACGTTTCAATTGTCAAGAATTTTTAAAGAAAATCCTACGATAAAGTTGCCGTGGCGTCGTTATCAGACGGGTAATGTTTTTCGTGATGAACCGTTACGTCCTGATCGTTTCCGTGAGTTTGTGCAGTGTGATGCGGATATCATGGGTGATCCTTCTGTGAAGGCTGATGCTGAGTGTTTGGCGTTTGCTAATGCTGTATTGAAGGAATTGAAGTTAACTGCAGAGATTTATGTGAATAATAGGAAGTTGCTTGATGCTATTCTTAAAGAGGCTGGTGTGAAAGGGAATCAGTTGCAGGTCTTGCGGGAAATTGATAAATTAGATAAGCTTTCTGAGAATGAAGTGAAGGCGAACTTAAAGAAAGTGATTGATAGTACTAGTATGGAGAACATTTTTATGTTGTTAAAAAAGGATTTGGCCTATTTTACTAAGAATAGTTTTGCTGGTGCTGATGAAATCGTTGAGTTGGAAGAGTTGGGAAAGAATTATGGTTTTAGTATTAAGTTTGTGCCTACGTTGATGCGTGGTTTTTCTTATTATACAGGTAATGTTTTTGAGTTGTGGAGTAAGGAGAAACGTGCTGCGTTAATGGGTGGTGGTCGTTTTGATGATAAGGTGGGTAAGTATGCTGGTCGTGCTATTCCTGCTGTGGGTATTAGTTTTGGTACGTTGGTTGATTTGGAGTGTATTGATGTTGATGATGAAAAGAATAATATTGTTATCATTTCTTTGGGTCAGGATGCTGAGGCTATTAAGATTGCTGAGGGTCTTCGTAAGGAGAATGTTGCTTGTGTTGTTTTCTATGGTAAGCCTTCTAAGGCTTTGGAGTATGCAAATGCTTATGCGGTGAAGTATGCCATTTTTGTCGGTGATGATGAAGTAAAGTCGGGTAAGGTGAAGGTTAAAGATCTTGTTTCTGGTAAAGAAGAATTAATGAACAGTAAAGATATTATAAAAAAATTAAAGAAAAAGTAGTTTTTTATTCTAGTTCTACTTTTATTCCTCGTCCGTTCTTTGCGTAGGCGTTGTAGAATATGCTGAAGATGAGTGCTCCTAGGAAAAGAAGTATCGTATAGCCTGCTACGTTAAGGATGAAGAGTACGAGTAAGTTTGCGTCTTCCGGTAGTGGTGTTGCTCCTGCTTTTGTTGCGAGCACGTTGAGGATGCCGGTGATGATCCCCATGAGTAGTCCGAATAGTCCGTAGAGTTTGCTGAAGCTCCAGATGTCTATTTTATGAATGGTTTTCAGGTTGTTTTTCATGTTCTTCCTCCAGTTTTTTGAGTGTGATATCTATTTGTCCGAATGCGTGTTCTTGGTTGATGTCTATTTTTTGTTGGTTGGACAGGTAGAGCATGGGTACGAAGGTTAGTAAGACGTCTTTTTTTGGTGCGTTTTCTGGTAGGAGTTGTTGGAAAGTGAGTGTGGTGTTACTAGTAAACCATCCGATGATTTGGTGGTAGAGGTTTCTAATATGTGTGGCAATGTCTACTTTTGTTGTGGGTAGGTATACTTCTCGTACGACACGTTCTTTGAGTTTTCTGATGGTTCTTCGTTCTTCGACGTGGAGTGCTGCTGATAGTGCTTGCATGAGGTCTTGGATGCTTACTTTTCTTTTTCGTTGTTGTGGTGTTTTTATGAGGAGTGGTGGTATTTCTTCTGCTGCGAAGGGACTTGCGGGTTCGTCGTAGAGGTCTTCTTCTCGTGCGAATAATAGGCTGTCGAATCCTGCGATGTGTTCGTCGACGAATTTTATGCTTTTGAGTTTGAGGAGTATTGCTGATGCTAAGAGTATTTTTCCGCTGATGAAGAAGTTGTGTTCTACGAGGTTTTTTATGCGTTCGAGGTATTTTTGTGATAATATGCTGATGTCAATGTCCCAGGGGTCCATTTGTTCGCTTTTGACGAGGTCGTAGATGATGCTTTGCCAGGTGACGTCGTCTTTTTCTACGAGCATGTGGTAAATTTGATCTTGCATGGTTTTTTTGTGCTGGGGAGGGTATTTAATAGTTGTCAGGAAAAGTGTAACTATTGCGTAATGGTATCATACCGAAAGATTTATATATTCTTCAGAATATAGATAGAGTATCACCTCTTTTTTCCCAGCAAGGCACTCGCAAGGGTGTCTTGCCAGGGTTTTTTGAAAGATTACGGATGTCCTATATCTAAACCTTATAAGATAATTAGCCTTTAGGAGAATACTATGAAGGCTGTAGAAGAAGTGAATTGTTTATACACTCCTTATGAAATCAAGCTGAAAAGCGAGTTAAAGCGTTTAGACGCTTCTAAAGTACTATCAACAAATAAAGAGTTGATTAAGAATTTTTTGAACCATATCAGTGTTAATTGGACTATACAGCGAGTAGTTTTTTATGCTGGTCGCTTACGCAAGATAGCTTTATTCAAAAATAAGGATTTCAAATTATGGTCAAAGGATGATGTTGAGGATTTAGTTCGTCAGATCAATGGTATGAAGTATGCTGAATGGACAAAGCATTCTTATCGTGTGAGTTTGAAGCGTTTTTTTACGTGGTTAGGAAAGAAAGAAATTATTGAAGGGATTAAAGCTCATATCCCAAAGTCAAAGCAGAAATTACCTGAAGATCTATTGAATGATGAGGACATTAAGAAATTGATTCTTGTTGCTAATAATATTAGGGATGCGACATTGTTTGCTTTATTGTACGATAGCGGGGCTAGAATTGGAGAAGTAGCAAATATCCGAGTGAAAGATTTATTGTTTGATGAGTTCGGTGTCCGATTAAGATTACGAGGGAAGACAGGTACAAGAATCGTTAGATTAACAGATTTTCCTTTGCCTTACATTAAGGATTATATACAAAGCATTGGTGAGATCAGTCAAGATGAATTATTGTTCAAGAATAGGTATAGAAACGAACCATTAAGCTATAATATCATTGAAAGAGTGTTAAAAGATGCAAAAGAGAGTGCTAAGATAAAGAAGCCAGTTAACCCTCATCATTTTAGGCATAGTCGTGCTTCTCAACTTGCTAATAACTTAACGGAAGCTCAGATGTGTGGTTTCTTTGGTTGGGGTCATGGCAGTAAAATGCCTGGTGTGTATGTTCATCTTTCAAGTAAAGATGTGGACGATGCTATTCTCAAAATGAGTGGTAAAGTGAAGAGTAATCAAGAAACAAGAACGCTTAAGCCAGTTGTGTGTTTACGATGTAAGAAAGAGAACAAGGTAACTGATGCTTTTTGCAACTGTGGTTTCCCTTTGAACGATCGAGCTATAAATATTAAGACTTTAGAGAATGAGCTTAACGAACGACTGGTAAGGGAGTTCATTATTGGAAAGAAAAGTTCAGCACCAGAAGAGATCGCTAAGGACAAAGAGTTAATTAACTTGTTAGCTAAGATTGAGGAGTTGAAGACTGGTTAAGTAATCTTTTTTTACGAACAAATCTTCTTTTTGTTCTCATTACTTGTCTTTCTTTTTCAACATCTTCAATAAACTTTTTTAATTCTTGTTGATTTACTTTTATTCGTAATTCTTTTATTAATTTCTGATTATCAGCAAGAGCCTTAAAGAGAACAGCTATAACTTCTTTTTCTTCTTCTGTTTTAATGTCATCTGAAGAAACAAATTCTTTTTCTGGGACTAACAAAGATTTTAAAGAATCGATCTTAGTAGTATATTCTCTCTTATTTGCTTCTTTTACTACTTTTTGTAAATTTTTTAATCCTTCACTTGTAAGGAACCAAACAGTTTCATCTTTATCGTTAACTCTTCTTTTTATGTAGCCTAACTTTCTTAATTCTTTAAGTTTTCTAAAAAATGTTGCTCGGGGTAGATAGTTCCCAAATAAGTTAAGGAGTTCTCCAGTGGTAATATCAGGTTTTGTTACAATATTCCCGAGAATATATGTCGATGCCTCATCCATATTTCTTATTGATACTTACTATCTTATATATATTATGGTATTGATTATAGAATAGGTATCAAAACGATACCTTTAATAATCCCCTCAACATGAAATAAGTATGGTAAAAGTGGAGATTCAAAAAATTTCATGCATTCGTTGTTCACATACATGGGTTCCAACCAGAGAAGACATTCGTATCTGTCCAAAGTGTAAAAGCCCTTACTGGGATAGGAAAAGAAAATGAGTACTATTGATTGGTTGCTTAGTCATGAAGTCATACGAGAAGAAGTTGAACGAGCATTAAAAGAAAATTTGGGACGTTCAACATGATGACTACACATAAACGACCACGTCAGATATACATTGATTACTCTTTATGGAATGAATCTCTTGAAGAAGCTACAAGAAGAGGCATAAGTCTAAGTAAACTGATTCGGGACTTGTTGCGTTCTGAGTTAAACAAAGCCAATAGCAAGGAAAGTAATTAGTTATGGAGATTATTTCCACTTCTCAAAAAAGTATTCCTCTACCTGTTGACAACAAGCTTACACCACTTATTAAAGAAAGAGTCGTAGGTTTTATTCTCGCTAAAGGTTTAAGGCAAATAGACTTAGCTAGAAGATGTGGATTAGATCGTTCCTACCTTTGGAGAATTCTTAACAGTACTCAAAACCCACCAGATCACATCAAAATTCGTATTGCGAAAGAGTTAGGCGTTGATAGTCGAGCGATATGGGAAGATAAAAAATGACTGAAAATGAAGAAGAAAATAAACAAAGTGACAAGAAAAGAAAAAAGGTCACCATTCTAAGTGGCATTCAAAAAGAAAATGTCACCGAGGATGAGGAAAGTAAATCCGAACGTACGACCGTACGTACGCCCATACGTACATATGTACATACACACATACATACACATCAAGATAGTAAAGAAAAATCAAAAAAGATGTTACTAGGTGACATACCAAGTCACCTCCTTGAGGCATTTAAAAAAGTCAGGGAAGAAGCAGAGAAAGAAGGTACGTATTTAGATTTTGATATTTTTCTAACACAATTGAGAGAAAAAGCAGAAAAAGAAGAAGAACTAGCTCGTTTTCTAGAATCAAAGAGGGACAGTTACAGATTGATTTACCTATTGAAACACATAAAAATTGGTCATTTTACGGAAATCAAAGAAGCATTAGGGATCTCTGAGAATAAAACATTAATTCGTTTGATAAGACAATTAGGCATTCGGCTTAAATCTGCTGATAACCTCCGTTTCGATGTCCGTTATAAACAACGTGTTTTGAAGAAGATTATAAGACAGGATACGAAAAGTTATTATGAACTAGGCAGTTTAACCAAAGAAGAATTAGAAGGAGCAGAGCACTTTATTTCTGAGGGTTTCAGACGACAAGTTGAAGAGAAAAAAACAACATTTGAGCAAGCAACTAAAGAGTTTGATGCGTACGAAATAGCTGAGTTAAAGAGGATTGAAGAAAAAGAGAAGCCTCTGCTAGATATTGTTTGGGGGTATGTCAATT
>DATDVL010000063.1:0-9551 GCA_035290025.1 Candidatus Nanoarchaeia archaeon | reverse complement strand
ACTCTTCACCTAGCAACACAACTCCCAGGACGATATCTCGACCACCTAGGAGACAACCAAACCCATTCACACCCAGGGACTTATCAAGGATGGACCAACGAAAAACGAGTCACCACATTTGTTTATACTTTACCACCCGCAATAGCAACACCAGAAAAAAACCTTATAACAACGCTTGAAGAAGGAGGCTACGAACAAAAAATAAACGATTCAGAAGGAACAGATAAACCATCAGAAACACTAGAAGGATTATTCCAAGCAAAAATGAGACAAGCACTACAAGCAAATACACCCACAAACTTTGAACAATGGCTCAGAAAAACACCACAAATACTACAACTTACTTACGCGTAACCTGCACTTCCACGGGCAACGACTTACCTACATTATCAAAACGACGAATAATCTTCACCGTTGAACGCTCTCTAACTAACAACTCAAACGGCTGAGAAGCCAATTCCAACGGGTGGAAGTACTTAGAAGAAGGAACCATATTATACGAAGCCTTCATACCCAATAAAATTTTACTAGGAGGAACGTTCACTATTACATCGGTAACAGTCAAACCATTATTAATAACAACATCACGAACAAAACGAATAGCACTCTTCTTATCACTCTTAATGACCACGTCACGCAAAACATTCTTTACTACCCTACTCAACAAAGAATAACAACCCAACGTTAACTGAAACAATCGCGAACCCACCATCTTCAATGGAGACAAACGCTGATTAGTTATCTTGCATAACCTACCCTCAGCAATAACCCGATGCGGTAATAATTGACAAGAACTAGCATGCATCACACCAGAAAAATAAGCATGATGCTTCGTCAACACCTGCACACCACCATCAGCAATAATCGTCTCACCAAGAACAGCACGGAAAGCACCACCCTTCTTACCATTCACCACGACAAAAGGATCACGCATGACCAACCAACCCGCATCAGGAAGAACAACAGGCTCAAGACTATGTTTCATAACAGACAATTTCTTCTTCGCATGCACAAACGCCTGTACATAGGTATACAAATTATACGCAAGATAACGATCATCTAACGAAGAAGGATTTACCAAACCCGACAACTGCTCACGAACAAAACCCGACAACGCATCAGCCTCTCGCCCTGGCAACAACTCAAAACCAGAAGGAATAAGATATTCTGTATTACGAGAACCAACATCACCACCCTGAACAGCAACCGGAGGCATGACTCGCCACAAAAACTGACAAGCCTTCTGCGCCATAACTAGCACATTCATATCACGAGACTTCCAATACAACTTCGCAAGATAATCAACAGCCAATGACAAATAACCAACATCAGCACCACCATACTCAGAAAACCAACCCTCAACAGACTGCAACTTTTCCAAACGAGCAACTTTACGAAAAACAGCAGACTCAAACTTACTATCATTCGTCAACAAAAAAACATTATACAACGCCAACAAAGCACCTGTCAACTGATTCTGCACCCGCAACTCCGTCCTACCTAACAAAAAACTACCCACAAGCTTAACCTTCTTCAACAATTGAGAAGACTGCAACTCCGGAAGCAACAATACCACCTCCGTAACCGCAGCCAAAGAAAAAGCAGTAGCAACAAAAGAATGCTCAAAAGGATACCACTCATCAACAGAACCATCAGACCTCACCAAAGACGACCAGAAATCAAGCATAGCTTTTATCCACGACAACACCTGAGGATTATGATAATACGGGTTACGCACTTCTTTCAACTGGTACAACAATGCTAAGGTCAAACAAGCCTCCTGATAACGAGCACCTGCAAAATCAACCGTACGATACAACCAAAACTGACGATCAGCACAACCAAACGTTTTCGACAAAGGATTACGATCTATCAAACCCAGCAAACGAGGCATCTCCGCCAATACCACATCAAGATACATATCTTTAGTCATTACGAACCCCACCAACAAACCGTAAAAAACCCTTTAAAAGACTAATGAACGAGAAAGACTACCGAGCAGACTAAGCAGTACTACGAAGTCTTTTTCTACCCATCAAAAACCCCATAAAACCCTGCGTGTTAGCACTAATTCCATAAAAGCAAGAAAATCTTATTTGGCGCAAAAAAGGATAAGGCCTTTCTTCATGCAAGAAACCTAAGGTTAAACTCTTACTATCGTTCCCCATTGGACATTTACCAGAGTAGCTGGCTAAATAAGAACTCCAATCTCGTACTTTATCTTTAAACAACCATTGCCCAACTACTTCATTAGCTAATTCTTTTGGAGCAATATTACGATGGGCAGGCAAACAGCTAAAAACATCACATCTTACAACACTACGATCAACAAGTGGAAGAGAACTTTCTTTTTCGGCAGTGGCATACAATTCATCCACTAAATCTTTTGGCATCTCTGGCGGCGTTATTCCCTCAGCCAAATAAGCATGTTCTAAAGTGACAGCAGGCGAATCAGCAACTAATAAAGGAGGCAATGTAGGGTGATAAACAACAGCATTCCTCACAACAGTATGCATTAGAGAAATATTTTTATTCGCTGTAAGGAATACTTCTGCAACTTTATCTGCAGGCAATACATCAGCATTATCTCGAAGCAACACATCCAAAGCACCAGCATATGACAAATGATAAGCAGTACAATCTTCTTCTCTTCCTGGAGGCACATGTGTTTCATCTAGATCAACATATACAATATCTTGTAAAGATTTTTTTCTAGAATAGCTTGTAGGCCTTAAAGAAGCAAAATGTACTTTTTGCAACGGCGAAAGACTATCATCAGCACGTATAGACACCTTAGACATAAATGTGCTTTAGTTTTACTATATATAAACGTTACTATTTTAACCACTTAAAAGGAGTTATTTCATCTCCTTAACATCCGTCTTCATATCCTTCGGATCAAAAATCTTCTCAAACTTCTTAGCAAACGGATGCAAATACTTCTTCAACCAAATAGGCGTAGCATGATAACACCAACGGAAAAACGTTTTCAAACGCAACTTAATATCCAAACGATTAGGAACAGGCTCGACCAACGACCAACGATCAAAAGAAAAAAGTTCATCAACTGACTTCTTACGGGGAAGAGGAGGAGGCATATTGTTCTTATCATAAAAACCAAAACCCAACAAAGCAATAATATCATAATGCCAAGGAATATTGAAAATTTTACGAATATCAGACTTCGCAGGGAGATTATCACACCACACCATACCCAAACCCATAGCATGAGCAGCCAAAAACATATTCATAATACCCGCACACGCAGACTGCAAATGATCATGATACTTCACATTATCCGTACGCTTATCATACACCATCAACATCGCCAACGGCAAACGCTTCAAATAATACACTGAACCCGCTTCTGCCAAACGATCCACCTGCGACTTATCCTTCATAACAACAAAACGCCAACCCTGACGATTACACGCAGAAGGAGCCCAACGACAAACATCAATCAGCTTCTTCCACATAGCCTCAGGAACTTCCTTATCCTCAATAAAACGCCTTATTGAACGACGCGTACGAATAGCCTCAAAAACAGACATAGGAAACTGCTTCTCAAAATCATCAGGATCAGGAACCTTCGCACGACCCACATGCATGTCAACCATGTTACAACTTCTTCCTCACACGAAACAAAACAGCCTGACGATCAGACAAATGCACCAACATCTCACCCAACAAACCAAAAAAAACAAACTGCGCACCCAAAATCAACAACAACAAAGCAAGCATCAACAACGGACGACCAGCAATCAAATGACCAAGGAAATATTTCTCATACACCAAACGAACACCCGCAAGACCACCCAAACCAAACAACAACAAACCAGAAGAACCAAAAAAATACAAGGGAGAAGACTTGTAATTCATCAAAAACGTGACTGTCAACAAATCCAAAGCACCCTTCCACAAACGACCAACACCCTTAAACTTCGCCTCACCAGAAAAACGCTTATGATGCACCACAGGAACTTCCGCAACCTTAAAACCACGCCAATGCGCTAGAGAAGGAATATAACGAAACAAACCACCATAAAACAACAAATCCTTAGCAACCTCACGACGCATCAAACGAAAATTACAATCAGAATCATGAATCTTCACCTTATGCAACCAACGAATCAAACCATTAAACAACAACGACGGCAAACGCTTCGAAACAAAAGGATCCTTACGCTTAAACTTCCAACCCACCACCAAATCAAAACCCGACTCCAAACGAGCAAACAAACGAGGAATCTCATCAGGATCATCCTGCAAATCAGCATCCATCGTGACAATAAACTCGCCACGAGCATCCTGCAAACCCGCAGACAACGCAGCAGCCTTACCAAAATTACGAGCAAAAGAAATCAAACGAACATTCCTAAACTTCCGATGCAACGACTCTGTAACACTTGAAGTCCTATCAGAAGAACCATCATCAACAATAATCAACTCAAACGACTTACGCATACCCTTGAAAACCTTCACTAAACGCTGGAATAACAAAACAATATTACCTTCCTCATCCTTCGCCGGAACAACAACACTAAAATCCATAAGAAAGAAAACGCTGAAAAATGGCTTAAATAGTTTATGATTCTAAGGGGCTTTCAATTCACTGATAATCCTTCATGGTCTCTATTACGACGCAACTGCTTCACCAAAAGCGCATAACTAGCATAGGTAGCAAGAGTCATATCTCTAGCTAACTTACAATCACTACCTTTTACCTCTGCAATTATACCACCCATATACACATTCAATAATGGGTTATCGTTACCTACCTGAATAACAGCGTCTGTAATATCAACAATATTATTAGATAAAACATCAGCGACAAGCTTATGAGAAATATCTTTATCAATGGTGACTAAGTGCCGAAACTCGCCTTCACCTAACTGCAATCCCAAAAGACGATATAACATAACAGCACTATCAATAATCAATCGAGCATTATCACCACCCGACTTAGTAAATCTATCAAAAAGTGCAGCAGCAGGAAGAATGTAATTAGCATTATGAACCTGAATATCAGAAGCCCAAAGTTGCAGTTTACAAGGACCATTTTCCCTACGTGAATCAACAAAGAGATGCTGTATTCTCTCTTCAAGAATAGGCATACCATCTCTAGTAAAACGCGTCATACTAAAAAGAATTAAAAAATGGTTTAAAGGGTTTATGATTCTAAGGGACTAATTAGGACTCTCACCATTAAGACGAGCAGCCATAGTCTCTTTAGCCACCTCTGAAAACATCCAATAAGAATAAACAATAAATCCTTTTGCTTGCTCCCTTAACGAAACAGAATGAACATGATCCAATAAGCCATCTTCTAAACACTTATGAATAACGGGATTTTCAGAACACATTTTTGCAAGCACCTGAATCTGTTTTTCCAAAATAGCAACGGCATCTATTGGATACCTATCAGGAATACCATTTTCTTCAGCTAAAACAAGCATATCCATCCCTTCGTTTTTATATTGAGCCCTTAATAAATGATAAAAAAGGGTTACACTATCAACAAACCCGCCTATAATCTCCTCTGGAAAATACCCACTATATATTGTAAAACAGGAACTAAGCATTTTATAATAGAATAAATTTTCTCTTTCAATAAAAGGGAATAAAACACTTCTTATAGTATGCAAAGGTTCGTTGCGAGGATCTCTTGTATGCCGAGCAGTTAAATTATTTAAAAATCCTAAAGCGATTCTTTCTTCAAGAACTATTAATCCATCTGGTGTAAAACGTGTCATACTAAAAAGAACTGAAAAGTGGTTTAAAAGACTAATGAACACAACGTCCTTGATAGCCAGTCCTACCTTACCTATACACACTACCTTAACTAAAAACGACAGCCTTATATATATAGACTATAGTTGCTATATAACTATGGGAAAGACGACCATCCAAGTAAGCCAACAAACATTAGAAAGACTCCGCCACCTTAGGCGATACGAACAACAACCCTACGACGAAACACTCAATATAATCTTTGATGAAATAGAAGAAGAAACACTCACTACTAACGAAATAGAAGAAATCCAAAAAGGACTAGAAGACATCAAAAAAGGAAAAACGAAATCCATTGAACAAGTAGCAAAAGAACTTGGAATAAAACTAGTCTAACATGTATACCATGGAATTTACAGAAACAGCAGAAAAATTTCTCAAGAAACTAGACACAAAAGAAGCAACAACCATCCTCCAAAAAATTTATGCACTACGCGACAACCCATTCCGTTCCATAAAAAAATTGCACGGAGGAAACTTATGGAGACTAAGAATAGGAGACTACCGAGCAGTACTGGAAATAATCATTTCAGGACAAAGAATAATAGTCGTGCGGATAGGGCATAGAAAAAATATTTACGACAATGTATAATACCTAACCAAAGCATACTTCTTTACTAATACAAAACCTTCAGGAGGAGGAGCATCACCAATAACTAACAAATCCTTCAGATCATCCAAGTCTTCATTATTACCACGCTCATAGACTAAAGAAAAACGCAACTGCCGCAACTCATTAATCTTCGGATCAGCAACAAAAACATACTCACGATACATCTCTTCATCATCACGACTCAACTCCCAATCCTTATACGTCACGAAACGAATACCCGAACCCCAATACACCGTAGAAAGATCCATCGCCTGCTCTTCAGAAACACCCTCCGTACCCACAATAAATATTCTATCAGGATAATCATGCACCACCTGAATAACATCTTGCTTCAACAAGTAATCATCAGTCACACCAAAATACGGAGCAGCCAAAGGAACAAGAATAATCAACGACAAAGCAACATGCAAAACAACATCCTGCCTCTTCACACAAGAAACAAGAAGAACCATCACAACAGGAACAATCGTAATAAAATAACGCAAATCATGATTCAACAAAAACAATACTGACGACAAACCAAGAAAAACAAGCTCGCGACCATACCTTTGACGATCAACCCTATACAAACAAAACAAGAAAGGAGAAATAGTCACCAATACTAAAAAAATAACTAACCACAAAGGAACAGGAACAGCACCCAACACTTCAGCCTTATCCAAAAAGAACAAAACATTACTCCCCAACGCACGAATCATAGAATAGAAAGGAAAACCGAAAAACACCCCATCCAACACCAAACGAACAGCAAAACCTATACCAAAACATGCTAAATACTTTATCACCGCAACAAACGAAGAACGCCAAAAGAAAACAAGGATGAAAAAAACAGCAAGATATGTGCCCGGCCACCACAACGAAGAAACCAAACCCAAAGAAACACCAGAAAGAACAAACCACCACCAACGATACGAAGACTTCGAAGACTCAAAACGCACCAAGGAGAAATAGGCTAATAACAAGAAAAACGAAACAGGAATAATAGGATTAATCCACAACGAAAAAACCCAAACAACAGGAGAAAACATGAACAACCACAACACCTCACGCCGCTTCACCAACAACCACAACAATAACACATCCAAAACCAACCAAAGAACATTTACCACCTTCAAAGCAACCAAGGAAGGAACAACTTGCAACACCTGACCCAACAACCAAGGATACAACCACGCATTAAAATTACGAACAGGAGAAACCGCAAGATTAGCAAACTCCTTAGCAGCATTCACATACTGGGGAGCATCCGTCACCAAAACCTTTGTCGATAATAAAGAAAAGATAACTAAACCAAGAAAGAACAAAACTATAGGGATACCCACAGATTTACGCATACCGACACGAACAAACAAGCTTACTTAAAGGTTATGGACGAAACAACCAACCCGACCGAAAAGTATAAAACAAAAGAACAATACACAAAAACTATGGGCCTCGCCGAAGTTATACAACAATTAAACCCCCATACTGAAGAATACGTAGCAGACCAACACTCAGAATTTCTTCATAGATTTACATCTACATTACAACTACATGGAGCAACCACAAGAATAGGCACACTCCAAGGCATATTTGAAGCACTCTCAAAAATAGAACTACGAAGAATATCCCCCACCGAAAAACACCGGTTCCGTCAAGAACTACGAAACACTAGGTGTATTATTGTAGACTCACCACAACCTATCACACCCGACCTTCCAGAAATTTACGAAGAAGTTTATGTCCACAAAAACTACGGCGTACCAGCACAACTACCACCAACACACGTTTACTGAAGAACAAACCTTTTTAAACTTCTTACCACCCTTCAAAACCAATGGACTTAAACAATAAACAAGTAGCACTACTCGCAGCATTCATCATCATCACCGGAGCAGTCAGCTTCAACATCCTCGGCATTACCGGCAGCGCCACAAAAACAAACCAAGGGATTATAGACATAACACCACTCACTGTCCAACCCGGAGAAAACACACAAATCATCATCACCCCAGGAACAGAAGGAACCAGCAACAAAGCAGAATTCTTCACCAACGGAAAAAAAGTAGGAGAAACACCCGAGTTATGCCAAGAACAACGATGCCACGAAAAAACTGTGATAATCTATGACATACCAAGAACATGGAAACAAGGAAACTACATCGTCCACATTTTCGACTACGACAAAGAACACTACGCACAAGACTATTTTATACTAAAATAAACCTAATTGCTTACCATCATCTTTTAATGCAAATTCTAACTGTACCTCACGAGGAAAACCCAATATCTCCCTTAGCCAATCATTCACCGGCTCTTTAAACTGATGATACAACCTTATGGCTTCTTGATCCAAAGCCTTCTCAAGAGGACGAGAACGAGGACCAGAACCTTTCACTCCATAATAATTATGTAACATTTCATGAAGAACTGTAATCGCACTTTCATACCAAGAAAGATTTTTATTCAACGACAACTTCCAAGAAAAAGGCTTTTTAAAATCAGGCAATGATTCACCATGCAACCAATCATCAAGATCTTCAACCTTCACAGTACAACGCCCTAAAAAAGCAAATAATTGTTCAAGAGATAAAGGATCCTCTTTCTGACGATGCCAAAATTCCTCAGGAGAACTAAAAGTATACCACTCCCCCCATATCCAATCCCCACATTTCACCCAAGAAGGTGTTGGATCATACCACCTACGCTCCAAATCTCCCAAACGACCTTCAAACAGAAAATATCTTGGTCTAGCACTAAGACCATGATTAAAAAGAGGAACATCATCTTGAGAAATATCAGCATATTGAGAAACTCTATTTATTGGACCTGCAACCTGCCTTTCCGTAATCATAACCTACATCCCATCACCACTTATCGTAACTTCTGATTGTAAATAGAATGCGCCTTTGGGACAACAGCAACCTTATGCACCAACAAATAACCAGAATTAGCAGCCTCCATAACCTTCTCGGACTGCACCAACTCCAACTTCTTCGTAAAAATAGGACCATCAATAACCAAAGAATTATAATAACCACCCTCACCCAACAAATCAAAACCAAACTTCTTCGACAACACCTTCAACTTCTCAAAATTCTCCAACGTCAACTCTTTGCCAAGCCATTCTTCCGTCAAACCATCAGAAGCGATCTCCGTCATGATAACC
>DATDVL010000062.1:0-11586 GCA_035290025.1 Candidatus Nanoarchaeia archaeon | reverse complement strand
ATGGCAGTTTAACAATTCAGCAATTTCTTGCTGAGCTTTTCCTTTTTCATCCCATTGGATGATTAATCCACGCTCTTTTATGGTTATCATACAAATAAGAAGTAGAACTTATTTATATGCGTTTCTTTTGTCGTAAACTAGTTGTTGGTGGAGGCAGTGAAAAAGCTTTTTAAGGGGTGGTATTTAGTAGTAAACTATGGTAACACGTCTTATTGATACCTTGCATGGTCAAGAGTTAAGTGTTCATATATATTGTGTTAATCAGCCTATTCCTGTAATGCCTAAGTTAACCAAAGAAGAAGCACTTAGATACGTCCTCCCTATGCATGATGAGGGATGGTTTTGTGGTTTTACGAGTAAACTAAATGATATTCTTAAGTTTCCCGCAACAAGTGGTCCTACAAGAAGTTTGGGTCGTTTTGTATCATTGGTTGGTATTGATGAAGGTATTGCTGAGATAAGAACATTAGATGGTCAGATGGTGTATACTAATAAGGCTGTACAGAAAAGGTATATGCCTGGTAATCGTCTTGTTCGTGATGAAGAAATTGCTATTCTTTTACAGCAGGGTGTATGGGAAATGGTATCACCTAATACAACACCAGCACAAGTATATACAAAAGAAGATCCCGCTGAAGGTTGGTCTGATGCTGAAGATGTTGCAGGGTCTTTAAAGATTAAGAGAACATTACTGGGTCTTTAACGATTAAGAAATTATAGTAATATCTTAGGCTATTTTTATGGTTGCAGTATAATATTTGTTGATAATTATTTGTAAGTTTTTCAGGTTGTTTTTATCTCGTCCGTAAATTGCTGATTTTTGTTGGTTATCTGCTGCTTGTATGATAATAATAGTTCCTTCTTGTTTGACGCTTTTGGGAATGTGGGGAAGGATGGCGTTCTTAGTAAATTCTATAATATTAGTATTAAATTCTATGATGCGTAAGCGTTTTTTTATGAGTCCTGCTAATCGTTTCACATTGCTTCCTTTTTTTCCTATGGCTTTTCCAATATCTCCAGGTTCTATAATGAAGGTTAAGATATGGTTGGTGTCGTAGAATGCTTCTTTGACTTTTGCTTGTGTGAGGTTTTCGAATGTGGTAACATAGCCTATGAGTTCTAGATTATATTCCATGGGTTGTAGTGTTAGTAACTGACGACAGAAACATTGTATTTTTTTTTGCAGATAAGGGCGAGTTCTGTGTTAGGTTCTTCCAAGTCATGGATAGTTACCGGTTGTAGTGTTGCGTAGTGTTGAATCGTTGCCCGTACGTCGGGTGGGCAGTTTTTTGCGAGGAATATGGTCTTTGTTTTTCCTTGTTTCAATTTTTTTATCGTGCGTTCTGATCCGTAGATAAGTTGTTCTTCTTTGAATGCTTTTCTTAGGTTTTCTAGTGTCATGGTTATTCCTCCTTCGTTGCTGCTGGTTTTCCTGCGATGAGTTCTGGCATGCCTGTTCCTAAAGGTACTATTTGGTTAAGCATGACGTTTTCTATGACACTATTGAGATTATCAACTTCTCCAATGAGGCTTGCGTCTACTAAGTGTTCTATGGGTGTTTCAAAGCTTGCGCGTGCAAGTACAGATTCTTTTTGTCCTGATATACCCGAGCGTGTGATACCTTTGATGGTTCCGCTGGTGGTCATCATATCAGCAATGAAAAGAATATGTCGCATGTCTACTTCTAGTCCTTGGTCTTCAATGACTTTTTCTGCTTCGTTGATAATGGTTTGTCGTGCTGCTTCTACACCGAGCACTTTTATGGCTTCAAAAACATCATTGGTAGTGGTGCGGTCAGGATCGACGCCTTTCATGATGAGTATCTCTGCAAGGTTGCTTCCTGCGGTGAGAATAACATATTCGTTGCCTTCTTTGACAGGTAATACTTGGGTGATGCCTTCGACGCCGCGTACAAAAGTCTCTTTTGCTTTTTCTTTAAGTTTGTAGGTTTCCATTAATTCGTTTTCTTTTGCTTTTGTTTTGAGGATGATAGAGTCCCCGTCGTCTTTGATGGTTGCTGTCTTGATGTCGTTCTCGAGTGCTTTCATTAAGTGGTTATTGGTGAGTGCCATGTTGCGCATTTTTTGTTTATCAAGAACGAGTTGTACTTCTAGTTTTGCTACGTCAATGCTGAAATCGCTAACAACTTCTTGGATAGTTGTTTCTTTTATTTGTGCCGCTAGTTTTTTTACTTTTTCTGGGTCTTTGCTGATCTCTTTATCAAGGAATATGCGCATCATGGGTGTTTTGATTTCTTTTCGTGCGTCGAATATTTCTATGAGTCTGGGTAGTCCTTGGGTTACTGCTACTTCTGCGACTCCTGCGAAGTGGAAAACGTTGAGGGTCATTTGTGTGCCAGGTTCTCCGAAGCTTTCTGCGGTGATGATGCCTATGGCTTCTCCTGGACTTATTTTTGATTTTTCGTATTCGTAGTGTACTTTTTCTAGTGCTTCTTGTTGTTGTTTTGCAGTGAGTTTTTCTTCAAGTACTGCTTCTTCGAATTGTTCTAAGAGTTTTTTCGGTAAGAGTGCTTTGTAGTCTAGTTCTTGTTTCATGCTTTCACGCTCTTGACAATTCTTTTTACAGGTATGGTTCCGCCCCAGCTCTTGCTGACTTCTATGCCATCTTCTCCATACTGGTATTGTATGATATTGCCGTTGGCATCGCGTACGGTGTTATCATATTCTACTTTTACGTCTTGGAGTGCGTTGGCGAGTCTGCGGTAGAGATAGCCTGATTTTGGTGTACGAAGTGCTGTATCCATAAGTCCATCTCTTCCCGTCATGGCATGGAAGAAGAATTCGTAAGGGTTAAGTCCTCGTTTGAAGCTGCTTCTGACGAATCCGTGTGCGGGTGATCGTAAATCATGTTTTTTGAACATACTTAAGGTTCTTCCTTTGTAGCCTGTTTGTATGCGTTGTCCCATGAGTGCTTGTTGTCCTACACATCCTGACATTTGTGTGAGATTGAGGATGTTACCTCGTGCTCCTGATTTTGCCATGATGACTGCTGCGTTGTTCATGGTTGTTGATGCGGAGACGAATTGCCCTACCGTGTCACGTACTTTGTTGAGTACACCGACGGTTTTTATTTCAAGTGTTTCTGCTAATGTTCTGCCGGGAAGTGTTTCCATGTCTCCATCCAAGTATTCTTTAATGAGTTGGTCAACGTCATGTTGTCCTTTGTCAAGTGCTTCCTGTATTTTGTTATTAACATCTGCGCTAGTATCCATACTGTCAATGCCGATGGTGAATCCTCGTTTGAATAATATTTTTATGCCGAGTCTGAATGCTTTACCAAGGAAGTCAACGGTTTGTTCTGGTCCGTATTTTCTGTAAAATTCCATGACCATTTTTCCTCGTTCTTCTCCTACAGATGTTGAGTCGATGACTCCTGATGTTAGTACACCGTCTTCAATGGTAACGAGGGCGTCGTCTCCTTTTTGTGGTGTTGGTCCGTCTTTCTTGTAGGCTCTACTATAGCCATGGTAGTTGAAGTCTTTGGGTAATAAGAGGCTGAATAATTCTTTACCGCTAATTTTTTGTTTGGGTATTTTTGCGTCGAGTCCTATGGTAGTTAAGAGTTGGCTTGCGTCTTCTTTGGTGAAGGTCATGCCTTCTCCTCGGGTAAGTAAGAATAGTCCGGTGACGCTGTCTTCGACACATCCCATCACGTTGTAGCCGTGTTTGGGTGTTATGAGTTGCGTGGGTACTTCCATGAGTATTTCTGCTTCTGCTCGTGCTTCTTCTGTTTGTGGTATATGGAGGTTCATTTCGTCTCCGTCAAAGTCTGCGTTGTAAGCGTTGCATACAGATGGGTTGAGTCTGAAGCTTCTTCCAGGTAATACTCTGATGCGATGACACATGATGCTCATGCGGTGGAGTGATGGTTGTCGGTTGAAGAGTGCGATGTCGCCGTCAAGTAAGTGTCGTTCTACTATTTGTCCAGGTGCTAGTTCTTCTATGATCTTGTCGCGTGTTTCTTCGGTGATCTGTTTTTTCTTGCCGTCCGATCTGATGAGATAGTTTGCTCCTGGATAGTTTTCTGGTCCTTGTTTGATGAAGGTTATGAGCCAGTTTTTGTTCCATTCTGTTACTTTTTCTGGTATGGTTAATTCTTTGGCGATGCGTTCAGGTACACCTACTTCGTTGAATTTTATTTTTGGGTCTGGACTGATGACTGCTCGTGCTGCGAAGTTGACACGTTTTCCTGCGAGGTTGTGGCGGAATCGTCCTTCTTTGCTTTTGATACGTTCTGTTATGGTTTTGAGTGCTTGTCCGCTGCGGTGTCGTGCGGGTGGTACTTGGCTTATAGTATTGTCAAAGTAGGTCGTGACGTGGTATTGTAGTAAGTCCCATAAGTCTTCCACGATTATTTCTGGTGCTCCTGCGTTAATGTTTTCAAATAATCGTTGGTTGATGCGTACAACATCGCCGAGTTTGTGTGTCAGGTCGTCTTCGCTTCGTTCTCCTGTTTCTAGCGTGATGCTGGGTCGCATCGTGACGGGTGGTATGGGTAAGACACCGAGGATCATCCATTCTGGTCGTGCTGCTTTGTCTTGGATACCAAGGTAGTAGAGGTCTTCATTGCTGATGCGTTCAAGTCGTGTTTTTATTTCTATAGGTGTGAGTCGTCGATCGTTTTCCATGAAGGTGCTGGGTTTTTCTATTTTGATGGTGAATTGTTTTGCTTTGCAGTGTGGGCATTTGCGTATATTTTTGAGGCTTCCTGTGATGTCACCAATGACGTCTCGTTTTGCTTCTTCATTTCTTTCGCTGAGTGCTTTGGTGGTTCTGCCTTTCCATTTTTCGAAGTCTTTGTCTTGTAATAGTATTCTTCCGCATTCTCTGCAGCTGCTGCGTAAACAGTCTAGGAGTACTTTGAGGTATTTGATGTGGATGACGGGTCGTGCTAATTCTATATGCCCAAAGTGTCCCATGCATTCTTTGAGTTTTCCTCCGCAGGTTTTGCAGCGTAGTCCGGGGTCAATGACGCCGAGTCTGATGTCCATTAATCCACCGTCGACAGGGTAGCCTTCGTTGTCGTAGAGTTCTGGTGTGACTATTTTTACCGTGCTCATCTTAGTTATTTCTTCTGGTCCCAGTACGCCGAATCCTATCTGGTTCACAAATTTGTAGATGTAGTCTTCTGCCATGGTTTAGTATTTGCTCCTGAGGTTGAGTCGTGGTGCTATGCCGAGTGCTTTGAGTTCATCAAGTAATAGTTTGAATGCGTAGCTTATTTCTATGGGTGTTATTTCTACGTTGCTGCCGTCTTTGACGCAGAATTTTCTGTTTCTGAAGCTGTCGTGTACGGCGAGCATGCCGCATGCTTCGCAGATGTGAATAACTGTTTTATCAGAGTCGAATCGTTCTTTGAGGAGGAGGCTTGCGCCGTGTGCTACGAAGCAGTCTTTTTCCATTTCTCCTAATCGTAGTCCTCCACCTTTGCTTCGTCCTTCTACAGGTTGTCTTGTGAGGAGTTGTATTCTTCCTGATGCTCGTGCGTGGAGTTTGTTTGCTGCCATGTGTTTGAGTCGTAAGTAGTACATATTGCCTGTGTAAATAGTGACTTCAAATTCTTCTCCCGTGATGCCGTTCATCATGCGTTCGGTGCCGTTTTCTCTGAATCCTAAATTTTGTAGTGTTTGTCGTAGTTCATGTTCTGGTTCCGCGTTGAATGTTGTTCCGTTGATGTAGCGCCCTGATAGTGCTCCTGCTTTTCCTCCGATGACTTCTATTAAGTGGCTGACAGTCATACGGCTGGGGATGGAGTGTGGTGAGAATATAATATCAGGTATGATTCCGGAAACGGTGAAGGGCATATCTGCTTGGGGTACAATCATGCCGATGACTCCTTTTTGTCCGTAGCGTGATGCAAATTTGTCTCCTATTTCTGGTATGCGTTGTTCTCGTAGTCGTACTTGTACTATTTTGTTGCCTTCTTCGTTTTCGGTGATAACAACAAAGTCTACGGTGCCGTTTTCTCCTTGTTTTACTGCTACGGAGCTTTCTCTTCGTGTGTTTGCTGCGATGCTAAATTCTTCCATTTCTCCAAGGAATCTTGGCGGACTTGTTTTTCCGATGAGTATCTCGTCGGGTTTGACATATTGTTCTGGGTAGATAATGCCATCATCTTCTAAGTAGCGGTAGTCTTTTTCGCTGCGGTAGCCTTTGGTTTCTTTGTCGGGTGCTCCTATCTCGTCGACTAATCCTCCAGAGTAGCGGAGTTCTTCTGCGTGGTAGGGTCGGTAGTACGTTGATCGTGCTAGTCCTCGTTCTATGCTTGCTTTGTTGATAATGATGGCGTCGCTCATGTTGTAGCCTTCGTAACTCATTAATGCTATGGTAATGTTTTGTCCTGAGGGGTGATGATTATATTCGCTAACATCATGCATGAATGTTCTGACGATGGGTTGTTGTGGGTAATGCAGGACAGATACATCCGTATCCATGCGTAAGTGATAGTTTGTTGCATAGAGTCCTAATGATTGTTTTTGTGTTTTGCTTCCTCGGTTGAGACGTGCTGATTGTCCGAGGTTGGCGTTAGGTACTAAGCTGGTGATCATGCCGAACATCGTGGTGGGTGATATTTCTAAGTGGGAGTGTTCTGTGGTTAGGTCGTGTTCGAAGAGTGCTACGTAAGCGTTTTCTTCTTCTGCTGCGTCTAAGTATTCTAGGACGCCTTGTTGTTGTAATTCTTTCCAGCCTATTTTTCTATCAGTGACTTGTTTTCGTAGTTCATCAGTGAATAAGCTTTTTCCGTTTTTGACGACGATGAGTGGTCTTCTGACGCGTCCTTTGCTGAGTTCAATGTGGAGTTCGTTGTGTTTTTCGTTGTGGTAGAGGTTTAAGCTTGAAGGTAGTTTTCCCGTGATGCGTTCCCGTTTTAGTGATTCTATGAATGCTTTTACGTCATCAACATTACCAATGTAGCGTTCATCCATGAAGATATCAGTCATGTTTCATTCCCAGGCTTTCTAAGACCTTTTTTACTTTTTCTTCTGAGTATTCTTCTTGGGTTATTTGTGCAAGCATAGCCAAATTTTTCTTGAGTCCGATGGGTGTTCCTTCAGGTGTTTCTATAGGGCATAGTCTTCCGAAGTGTGTGGGGTGTAATGATCGTGCTTCAAAGTTTTCTTGGCTGGTGCTTAAGAGTGATGATACTCGTTGTAAGTGGCTTAAGCTTGCTAAGAAATTACAGCGGTCAATGTTTTGGCTTACTCCTTTTCTTCCGCCTACCCATGTTCCTGTTGCCATGGCGCTTTTGACGCGTCCCGTTAAGAGTTTATCGCGAATGATTATCTTTATGCTGCTGAATTTTCCTCGTTTGACTAATCGTTGGAAATTGTAGAGTATGTCGTTGATGAGTGCTCGCATATTGACGCGGAAGAGGTCTGCTAATAAGTCTCCCGAAAGTTTGAGTCGTTTGTTCATGTAGTGGTCTTTGTCTTGGTTATCAATGTCTTCTTTGGTGGTGACTAAGAATCGTTTGAGTAATTTGCAGAGGTTGTATGCTTTGAAGACACGGTCTTTTTCTGTTGTTCCGATGTGGGGTAGTAGGTATTTGTCGAGGTTTTCTTTTACTTTTTCATAATCTTCTTCTGCTTGGTTGACCATGCCTGCTTTTTTTGCTATGTAATCAAGTGCGTCTTCTTGTGTTTTTAGGTGGACGGCGTCAAAGAGGTTGATATAGATGTCGTCGTAAGTGGTTTGTCCAATGTATTTAACGATTTCTACGTCTTTAGTGACGCCTAATGCTTTGATAATAGCGATAATCGGTATACGGGTAAATCGTGTGAAGCTGAGGTTGATGATGCCGTCTTTCATTTGTTCAATGTTGTGGGGTATGCGGAAGCTTCCTCGTTCTGAGAATATTCTTCCGGTGAATTTTGCTGTTCCGCTTGCGGGTGCTTCTACGAAGAGTTTGTTGCTTGCTAAGTCTTCTACGGTGATGAGGACGCGTTCGTTGCCGTTGAGGATGAAGTATCCTCCAGGGTCGTGACCGTCTTCTCCATTGGTGACCAAGTCTTCTGTTTTCATATTATGCAAATGGCAGTATTTGCTTTTGAGCATGATAGGTAATTTTCCTATTTGTGTGGTAAAGGTTTCTTTTTGTACGCCGTTCACGTGTGCTGATACTTCTAGGAAAATGGGTGCTGAGTAGGTTAAGTTGCGTAGTCGTGCTTCTACAGGCATGATATTTCTTTTGCTGCCGTCTGCTTCTACGAGGTTGGGTTTTTCTACCCATACTTTATCTAAGCGTATTTTGAAGTCTTCAATGTCTTGGGGTATGATTGTAGGTATGATTTCTTGCATTTCGTTGACAATTTCTTGCATGCCTTTTTCTACGAACCTGTCGAAGCTTCTGATGTTGCTTTCTATGAGGTGATGTTCTTCAAAATAGCGTTCGATAAGAATATCGTTTTTCATGCGGTGACCACCCGATAGAAATGTGTTTTTCCTGCTGTGGGACTGTCACGTGTTATTTTGATGATGTCTCCTTCTTGGGGTTCAAGTACTTTTATGGCGGGATCTTTGATGGATATTTTGGGTAATTGTTTTCTTTCAAGTTTCATTTTGGCGAGAAATTCTTGTGCATGCTCTAAGTTCATCTTTTCGTGTTTAGGCACAAGGAGATGTTGTCTGATATCGTAATCGTTGTCTGCCATCTTTTGTTTTTTTGTGTTTGGAGTGTGACGGGCCGGATGGGATTTGAACCCATGGCCACTTGCTTTCTCCTGAAGCAGGATTTTTTGGATCGTGCTTGGTAAAAGGCAAATGCTCTACCAAGCTGAGCTACCGGCCCCTACGCCCCAAGCGAGAATTGAACTCGCGCCACAGCCTTGACAGGGCTGTATCCTGACCACTAGACGATTAGGGCGTCGGTTGTATGCTCTGAACAGTCTTCTGTCTAACGCGTTAATAGTGTTAGGAGAAGGATAGTCGGAGCATGTGCTAAATTTTGTAAAAGTCCATTTATAAAGCTTTCTATCTTGAGATAATTCTTGCTATTTGCGCTTCTGCATACATCTAACCGTTCTGGAAGGTAAACTTCTTTATATAGTTTGTTGTTGTAAAAACGTTAGATTGATTAATTTCTGTGGTGGAAGAGTAATCCTATGAGCATTAAGATGACTGTATAAGCTACGACTTGTTGTCCTCCGGTAATGTTGGCAACTACTTGACCTGTGAGTTGGTGATTGCTGATAATGCCTAATACTGCTACGCTGACAAGTCCAATGACAATAGCAGCTATGCGTGCTTCTAGATCAGGTACATCTGGCCAGTCAACGTGTTTTTGGAATTGTGCTACTTCGTAGTGTGGCTCTGCTCGAAAAAAGTTTTTTCTTACTTCTTTATCAGACAATCGGAATAAGGTTGGTAAGTCTACTTTTGTTTGGTCTAGAGTACTTGCAAACCTGTAGCCTCGTGCATGAGTTAGTACATCCTCTCGTTTTTTTGCTACTTCAAGAATATTTTCTTCTCCCCCGTAGAGTGCAGCTGCATTTTTGAGTGATGGTCCTACCATAATCCTTGCATATTCTGGGAATTTTTTTCTTAGCTGTTCCGCTTGTTCTGTTTCTCCGCGTGCATAATGTTCCATAATGCTGTCTTTATACCATTTCAGAAATGTATGATGCAATGTTTGTGCTGCTTGGGTATGGCCCTTTCTCATAGCTCGTGCATTGCGAACAACTTGCAGTCCTAGCTGCTCATCACTTCGTGTATAAACAGGAAATTGGTCATCAAAGAGTTTTGTTCGTTCTTCCGGTGTTGCGTGTTGCCAGAGTATATCCCTTCCTAAAAAACCAAAAAATTCATGAGTTAATAATTCTCTTTTTCTTTTTTCTCCAATGTTTCCTGCAAGTCGCTCGCGCACATAATGCCCTAGTTCTTCGCCAAAGCTTGTGCCTAATTCTTCGTCAGGTTCTGGTGGCAAAAAGACTTCATTGGTTTCAGGATTATAATGGGCAGTTCTTCTAGAAGCAGTAAAATGGAGTGATGGCATGTCACCTTTAGGGATCTGGAATCGTTCTGCGAAGACGTCTTTTGCCCGCTCATAGGTTGCGCGTATTTCTTTTTCTCGTTGTGGTGTGAGTAACGTGACCATAGAGTTTATTGTAGATTGCTTATTCTTAAAGTTTATTACACGAAGAGGTAGAGTATCCCGTGGGGAAGACTCGAACTTCCAACTTGTCGGTATCAGCTGGTTATGCTTCCTTCAATGCTCTTTTAGCACTGTCTGATAACTTCTACAGCCGACTACTCTACCATTGAGTTACCACGGGTTGTATGAGAAATTCTTGCAAACTTTGTCTTATAAGGTTTACTGTGTTCTGTAACGTTCCCAAAGATAATCCACAGCGTTAGTAACTGCAAGTGCTGCGGGTATATGCCACCAGGGTTTGCCGCTGTTAAGGTAAACGTTTTCTGCTAGGGTAAAAACGATACCACTCCATGCAGCAGTTACTAATTGGTTTACCATGCCCGCGTGTCGTATATTTTCAGGGTTATTCCTGCGCGGTTCTTGTTGTTGCCAATAGGCTTCACTTCTTCGTGCTGTCATTCCTGCTATACGTAATTGTGTAGTTAGAATAGGTAGTCCTAAATAAATGATAATAGCATCAAGTGTTTGGCTTCTTTTTTCTTGAAGTCTTTGAGTTGTTGTCATGCGTTCCTGTAAGTTATAGAATTGCCGTGGATGTTTTTAGAAAGTTTGTTCTCGTCGTAATAGTTTGCTGTGCATCCCGGGAGTGTTACGGTTCCTATGTCTCCTGTGCGTGCTTTTATTTTGTAGCTGATGATTCTTTCTTCTGTCGGTGCGAGTGTTCCTATATCCCATATCATTCTATGTCCGCCCGTGCTTCCTTGTTGTATGTGATCAGGTTTGAGTGTGGGGTAGTCTTTGCTGAGGATGACGTTTCCCGGTACGAGGTCGACAAGTTTCACGTTTTCTAGTATGGTCCCTGTTTTGTTGCGTAAGTGGAGTACTATTTTGAGTTCTACAATGCCTTCTTCTTGGTCGTGGCTTACTTTGAATAGTTTTTTCTTGAGGTGAAGTTTTTTGTTCCAGTAATAGTAGCCAAGGGCTAAGATAATGATGAGTAGTACAATAGTGAGGAGGGGTAGGAAATAGTTTGTTCTGATGATAAGTGTTTCTGTTTTTCCTTTGTTGACCGTAAATGTCCATGTGTAGCCTTCTGTTATTTTCATCGCTGTTGGTGTTGTTCTAGTAAAGAATCGTGGTAGTCCTTGTATATCATAAATAACTTCTTTGATAATAGGGCTGTTGCCTTTATTTTCGTACGTGAGCGTTGTCGTTGTGGTTAAGAATCCTTCTTCTACATTTTTTGTTTCGTAGAGTTTCTCATTGGGTTCTACGATAAGTTCTCCTGAATAGACTCCTTTAATTTCGTCTAAGTGGTAGACACGTATGGTTACGGGGTAGGTTCCTGGTTCTGTGTCTTCAGGTATATCAAAGGTGAATGTTTCTTCAATATCGATGCCGGGTTTGAAGGTGAGTATTCTGCTGTCGGTGTAGACAGGGCTGTTGATATAGAGTTCTGCGTTATCAAGGAGGATG
>DATDVL010000061.1:0-5421 GCA_035290025.1 Candidatus Nanoarchaeia archaeon | reverse complement strand
ACGACGTGATAAAAAGATTATTACGATGATAGACACCAGCTTCCTCAAACACCTTGATAGATTAAACTTAATTATCAATAAAAAAATAACATCACCCTTCACAGGAATACGATCAAGCAAACAACAAGGAAAAGGGTTAATTTTCAAAGATTATAGACAATACGCACAAGGAGACGACGTCAAAACCATCGACTGGAAAGTCTACGCGCGAACAGAAGACCTCTACGTCAAAAGCTTCGAAGAAGAAAAACACCTCACAGTACATATCATTGTCGACATGAGCAGCAGCATGGACTTCGGAAAACCCCTAAAGAAAAGCGAATACGCAGCCATGCTCGCAACAGGATTCGCCTATTTAACACTCAAAAATAATGAACGATTCGTCGTATCAACATTCTCCGACAAACTCACCCTCCTACGAGCACGACGAGGAAGAAAACAACTAGCAGCCATACTCAACCATTTAACCAACAAACAAGCAGAAGGAAAAAGCAACTTCGAAGCAAGCATCAGCAGCTACAAACAACTTATCAACAGCAAAAGTATGGTCATTATCATATCAGACTTTCTCTACCCTTTAGAAGAAATACGCAACGCACTCCTCAAACTCAAAAAAAGCAACCTCTTACTCATACAAGTACTTGACGACGTAGAAGCAAAACTCAACCTCGAAGGAGAATTCAAACTGCATGACAAAGAAACCAAAGGCATCATGAAAACATTCATCAGCCCCTTCCTCAAAAAACAATACTTAAACAAACTCTACGAACACGACAACGAAATAAAGAAAATGAGCCAACAACTAGGAGCACAATTCTACATCGCAGACACAGCAACACCTATCTACGAACACTTCTACAACCTCTTACGAAAATAAGTAGCCAACCCTTCTATATGCACCAATGTCGTTTCACGCAGCAAAAACTCACGAAAGATATTATCAACCTTAATGCCATTGTGGACACACGCCTTCTTCAAAGCAGCATACAATTTCTTACCTGCAGGATCAACATCAGTAAGAATGACAACGTCTTTCACTGTTAACTTTTCAACAAAAGAAAAAACAGGCTCTGTATTCAACGCAAGAATATTACACACACCCACATCATGCAATGCAGCAACATCACGCTTACCCTCAACAATAACCAACTTCCCAGAATCAACCAACGAAAACAACCATTCTTGCAAATCATCCATTATGCAACATTTTCCAGACCGTATCAACACCCTCAACACAAGAAAAATCTTTCAAGCTCTTATGATCAATCCAAGCAAAATCAGCATGCTCACTATTCAAAGAAACATCCTTCGTCAAAACATCAAAAAGAAATGAATGCACAACACGAGAACGATCAGACATCACCACCTCAAAAGGCTCCAAACGATTCACCAAACGCAGATTATCAGCAGTAATACCTGTCTCCTCAAAAACTTCACGAACAGCAGCAATCAATGAATCAGCATCACTCTCTTCCACATGACCACTCACCACAGACCAATGATCAGGAAACGAAGGAGCATTTGAAGAACGCTTCAACAATAACAAATGATTATCATGGCGAAGATACGCAAGAATTACCACACTTTTTTTCATATTACCCATAAAAAAAATATGCTATAAAAAGCTACCGAACCTTACGACGAGACCATAATTCCAGAAAACGTGTCTCACCTAATGGAAAACTTTTATCAAAACGAAACGACTTTTTGACTTCAAACCAGAAAGAACGATCCAACCATAGATTTACCACAAAAACTAGGCCCATAGCAATAAGCGCACCCAAACCCGCAAGGGCCATATCCTTCTGCGCATCCCACACATCACCCTGAGCACCCAAGAAAGCAAGACCAGCCTGAGGATTTACTACCACAACAACACCCCACTCAATCAATTCATACAACGCAGAAAAAGCCAATGCCAATTCTAAAGGTAAATAATATGACCAAAAACCACGAACCGAAGCAATACGCATAAACACCTCACGCAAAGGATATGACAACAACAAACCAAAAGAAAAATGCACCAAACGATCATACATGTTACGAGAAGCATGAAACCATTCTTGCAACAAATAACCAAACGGCGTCTCCGCATACGTATAATGAGAACCCATCACATGCAGAATCATGAAAACTGTAATCAATGTATAAGAAATATTAGACAAACGAAAATACCGAAATGATAAAATAATGATAGGCACAAAAATAAAAACCAAAAAATTCTCCAACAACCAACCGTCATGATACAAAGGATTAACAGCAGCCCAAACCCAGAACAAAACAAAGATGATCAATAGTAACCACTGATACTTAGAAGCAGACTTCATTATTACTATCATCTTTTCTTAGTATAAAAAGTTATAGAAAACGGGCTGGATGGGATTTGAACCCATGGCCAATTGGTTTCGCCTTGATCTAAGAGCCAATTGCTCTACCAAGCTGAGCTACCAGCCCACAAAAGAACTGCCGAAACAATCGTTTAAAAAGATTATGACTCACTAACTAATAGAAAAGGCTTAAATAAGCAAAGACCAACTCTTTTAATAATGGAAAAAGAGGGTAATCACAAATTCTATGCACTGCCCACAGGTGTGCTGTAACTATGGAAATAGAACTCAGCGAAAAACCAAAAAACCCTATCATCATTGAAGGATTCCCTGGCTACGGACTCATAGGTACTATTGTTACTGAGTTTATTATCAAACACTTAAACGCGAAACAAATAGGAAAAATTATTGTACCAGAAATAGCACCTGTTGTCGCTGTACACAACAACCAAGCAGTAGACCCCTTAGGAGTATTTTACGACAAGAAAACCAATATTGTTGTTATCCACGCACTTACCACTGTCGTAGGGATGGAATGGAAACTCGCAGAAAAAGTAGCAGAACTCGCAAAACTCATGAAAGCAAAAGAAGTCCTCTGCATTGAAGGCGTCGGCAACCCCACACTCACTGGAGACGGAAGAACATTCTACATGGGAAAAAGCAAAAAACTAGCAACCATCAAAGGACTCAAACGACTCGATGAAGGCATCATCATGGGAGTCACCGGAGCACTCCTCCTACGCAACGACATCGCTGTCAACTGCATATTCGCAGAAACACACTCACAACTACCCGACGCAGCAGCAGCAGCAAAAATAGTAGCAGCACTCGATGACTATTTAGGACTAAAAATAGACTACAAACCACTACTCCAACAAGCAACACTCTTCGAACAAAAACTCAAAGACTTAGTAAGCAAATCACATGAAAGCAACGTAGGAAGAGAGAAAAACACCCAAGTCTATTTCGGATGAACAAGCACTACCTCCTGCCCGTAATCAGCATTACTTTCTTCCTCTTACTGATTGTTGGAGGGAACCTCACAGGACTCTTCGTACTAGAACCAACAACTATCAACGCAGCAATAACCATCACCACCAATGAAGAAGACGTACTACCCGAAGCAGCAATAATAACCATCACCATTGGCGAAGCAACAACAACTATTACTACAAAACAATTCATAGAACAAACAGGACAAACTTACCAACTACGCTACGGAACACTACCTAGCATAGCCTACGCAGGAAATGGTTACACAGGAAAAAACACCTACACCCTCAGCCTACAACAACTAGGACTACAACCCAACCTGGAACCGGGAATCTACCAATTACTAACAACCATAACTTACGAAGAAAAAACAATATCACAACATATAGAAGAAATAGTTGTACCTTAAACTTTAGTCTATAAAATATTCAAGGATTATATACATTTTTCGCCTGCGGCGCCTTTCAACGGACGTACCCCTAGGAGGCGCCCGTAGTTGTCGAGGTCGCTGCCGCCGTCGAAGCCGTTGAGGTCGCTGAGGCCAAGGAAGAGCAAGCGCCCGGTATTAACACTATCATCAGAACACCAAGTACCAATTTGTCGACCAGAAAATTCTCTATGTCGAGGCAAGTAATCATAAGCAATAGCTCTAGAACCCGTAAACCCAACAATTAGAGAATCCTCCAAAGCAGAAAGAACATCCATTCTTCCACTCTTACGAGCAACAGTTTTTGCATCAACAACAGAAACAACACGAACACCATCAATAACCTTACCATCTTCACGCAGTACAGCAGCAACTATATCAGCAGGAACAGGAGCAGCACCATTAACAAGACCACGATGATATGACAAAGCAAGATTTGCAGGTTCAGACAAATAATTAGGCTGATGAACAAAAGCAACCACTTTCTTACCCTGAGGAGAAAGACCCGTAAAACGAGCAGAAGGAGTAACCAACGAACTACGCCAAACAGGATGACTCTTAGGATGACTGGTACGAATACGAGCAAATTCAGGCATGAAAACAGCAGCATAGCCATCAGCATTCGATAACAACAAAGCAGTAAGTATTGATTGATCCTCAGCAAAACAAGCCTCGCGACCATCAGCCAAAGTCATGGGAGTAATAATTGCCATAACTACCACCACAAAAAAAGAGTTTTTAAAGCTTATGAACCACTACCACAGAAGAGTAACTATACCGTAGCCTGCTTATGCAAATTATAACCAACCTTATACAACACAGGATACTTCTTAGCAAACGACTTACACACACGCTCCTCAGAACGCAAACAATCAACAAAATCCTTCTTACGAACCTCATGCTCATAAAAAACATGAAAAATTTCATGATACAAAACAGACTTCACAAAATCAACCTGAACATCATGATCCAACTTTCCAATAATCTTCTTCAAAACATCAAAAGAAAGAATAATATGATCCTTCTCCTGATGATACAATAACGCAGGAATCTTCAACTCAGCAAAAGAAAAACCCTCAGCTAACACCTGAGCAATCAACGGAGACTTCAACGCCAAACGCTTAAACACACCAGCAGAAACAAACTTCACATCACACCCCAAACCAAAATGTTTCACGGCAGCACGAGCAAGCGCCAACACCTCACTTTTGGTAATCATACCTGCTAAGCACAACAGAAGTTATATAAATATTCCCACAAAAAAAGAAAAGATGAACTATTTCAGTATAACCCACGAAGCAGGAAAAGCACGAACAGGCATACTCACCACCAAAAACGGAATTATAAGAACACCCTTCTTCATGCCTGTAAGCACCAAAGGAGCAGCAAAACACATCAGCGCAGACGACCTCCACAGCATGCAAGCACCCGCAACCATCTGCAACTCCTACTTACTAGCACTCAAACCAGGAACAACAACTATCAAACACTTTGGAAGCATAGGAAAATTCATGAACTACAAAGGAATAATCTTCACCGACTCGGGAGGATTCCAAATGTACAGCAAAAAATTCTGGGAAAAAACAACGAGCGAAGGCATACACTTCAAAAACCCGTACAACGGAGCAAAAGTCATCATGCGACCAGAAGACAGCATGCAGATACAACACGACC
>DATDVL010000060.1:0-31980 GCA_035290025.1 Candidatus Nanoarchaeia archaeon | reverse complement strand
AAGAATACAATACCTAACACCCATAACAGGATACGCATCAGTAACAAACTGGAACACCAACATTTCTATCACCAACAACTCAGCACTAGCAGACGGAGCAAGCAACAGCCAAGCATTAAACAAAACAGCAGAAATAAGCCTAAACCTCAGCGGACATGGATTTGGTGGATCAACACCCAGTATCTTACGTGAAGGAGTGACCTGCCTCGAAGGTATCTGTTCTGTCGTTAACTGGAATCCCACAACAACTTTCCTTGTTTTCAATGTCACTGGATTCACTAATTACAGTGCATTAGGAAATATCGTTCCCAGCTTAACAAATGCAATACTCAACGTTACCAATGAAACCTTAGTACCTAGCGGAGATAACATTCAAGCAAATGTAACTGTCAGTGATCCTGAAGGAAATGCTACCAATTTTACTATTGTTTTCTTTGTTAACAATGTAGCAAATATTACAGCACAACTGGATAATAATTATGCAGACGGAAGCACTATCAGCTATGTATTTAATAACACTAACATTACCACAGACCAAACCATAAACGTGCAGTTCAATGCCACAGATGGTAGTGGAAGCAGCAACTACCTCAACACCAGCAAAATAAGCACCCAAATACAAATAGACCCTTGCGACATTGGAAGCCCCAACACCACGTGTTACATCTCTGGAGTAAAAGTATTCCCTAATGGTTACAACCTTCAAGGTACTGGCAATTTAATCATACAAAACGGTGGAAGCTTCTACAACATCACTGGATCTAATATCAGCTTTAACTTAGCAAATATTACTATCCAAAGCGGAGGAAACATTACTAGCGTATCATCAGGTGCCAATGCGGCAGGAACGATCATCCTTAACGCAACAGACACGATAAACATCACCGACAAAATAATAGCCATAGGACCACAAAACCATGGAGGAACAGCAGGAAAAGGAGGAACAGTAAATATCTCAGCACCAAATATCATACTACCCGGAAGTATTAATGTCACCGGAGGAAAATTAGGATCAGGAAACAATGGCATGCCAGGAGATGGAGGAAGAGTAAACTTTAACGGCACAAGCATTGATTTTACTGGAAGAATTGATGCTAATGGACAAAGTAGCAGATGGCAATGTATCATAGGGACATCAGGACACCTCAGTGATGGAGGAATAATAAATATCACCGGAACAACCGTCAACATTAGCGGAAGTATAACTGTAGACCGAGGAGGACGAGTAGCTGACGACTGCAACAATGGCATAGCAGGAAACATCAGCATCTACGCACAAAACCTGAACTACACAGGAACAACAAACGGAACAGCAAACGGATCACTATTCAGACCCTATGTACTCCTCAACGTCTCTAACACTGCAGACATCTACGGAAACATAACAGACATTTACTACCTAAGAACAAAAACACTCCTCCTCCAAAAAAACGCAAACTTAGGATTCAGACAAAACTTTGTACTCGACACACCAACAAAAAACAATTTCAGCTACTGGGAAGGAAACATAACAACATCAGGAGACGTCAATATAACAGCAACACCATTCCAAATAAACGGAAGCATAAGCAAAACAACAGGAACACTACGCATAGAAACAAACACATTCGAATTCAATAATAGCATAACAACAACAAATAACACACATTCAGCCATTATCATCAACGCAACGGGTAGCATCACCATAAAATCAGGACTAACCATAACCGCAGACGGACAAGGAACAGTACCCGCAGGAAACATAACACTCATCGCAGGAGGAACAATAAACATCACTGGCATTGTACGCGCAACAGGATCAACAGACTACGGAGCAACAGCAGCAAAAGGAGGAAACATTACCATCAATGCTAGAAATTCTGTCCTATTACCAGGAACTGTCAACGTCACGGGAGGAAGAATATCTCTAGGTAATAATGGCATGCCAGGAGAAGGAGGAACGGTTAGCATAAACTCTACAAACATAGAAATAACAGGAAAAATAGACCTTAACGGACAAAGCAGCAGAAGTGACTGTACTATAGGGACGGCAGGACACCTCAGCAATGGAGGAACAATAAACATTACTGGAACAACTGTCAATATCACAGGGGTGATACATGCAAACAGAGGAGGTCCTGTAGGAGCGAGTTATGTTTGCAATAATGGTCTGGGGGGAAATATTAGCATCACAGGAAACAACCTCAACCTCAGCGGAGCAACCATCATAGCACTAGGAAACCACACAGGAAATGCCATCAACGGAACAAACAGTCTAGAATACAACACCAACCTATCAACAAGCGGAACAAACAACATAACACCAACACCCTACATAGCAAGAAGCAACAACTACGGAAGAATACAATACCTAACACCCATAACAGGATACGCATCAGTAACAAACTGGAACACCAACATTTCTATCACCAACAACTCAGCACTAGCAGACGGAGCAAGCAACAGCCAAGCATTAAACAAAACAGCAGAAATAACACTTAATTTAACAGGACATCCCATAGTTAACCAACCACAACTATTACGAGATAGCATTGCCTGTGGAGCTATTTGCACTATAATCAACTGGAATTCCATAACAAAAATATTAACCTTTAACGTCACAGGATTCAGCAATTACAGCACCTCAAAAAATAATACTTCACCCTATGCCATTTTTAATAGGCCACTCCAAGACGAAAATTACACCCAAGACGTATTTAATATCACACTAAACACAACAGTCTATGACCAAGACTTAGACAATATAACAACAAAAATCTATGCTTACGGAAGCAAACAACTAGAAGTACAACCTGACGGAACATCAACAGTAGCACTATACCACTTAAATAATGATTCATCAGTAGGAGAAAACGACACGAGAATATATGACTTCACAGGACTAGGAAACAACGGCACATGCATGATGGTCACTTCAGGAAACACAGGATACTGTCCTTACATGAATACCACGGGAAAATTAGGAGGAGCAGTATTCAATGGCACACAAGGAATAAACATTACCTACAACCAACTCTTCAATCTCACACAAAAAAACTTTACCATCAATACATGGGTACTACCACAAGAAACAGTACTTGCACCCATCATCATACTCACACCAGGAGCAGACGACAAACACCAATACAAAATATACGGATCAGCAGCAAATACCTGGGCAATAAGCGTTACCAACACAACCAACAATGCATTTAGTGCAACAAGCACGGCAGACTTCACTAGCAACACTACTTACACCATGATTACATTACTCTATAACCAGAGCAACGACGGAACAGGAAGAATAACACTTTACACAAACGGACAAGAAAGAACAAATACACTTATACAAGGAAACTTACTTGACAATTTCACCGCACCACTAAAAATAGGAAACGGAACAGCGAAAGCAATAATAGATGAATTAGCCATTTGGAACAGAACACTAACAGCAAATGAAGTAATAACACTTTATAATAAACAAAAATATGGGTACTACACAAGCTTAGTTTACAAAGGAAACAGCACAACACAAAATGGGACACAAATAACCTACAATTTCACAACAACACCCATCATACCAGATAACACCACCATACTCCTCATGCACTTCGACAATGAAAGCTGGATAGGAGAAAATGACACAAGATTCTATGACTTCACAGGACTAGGAAACAATGGCAGCTGCAGCAAGTCAGCAAATACTTGCCCTTTACTCAACCAAAGCAGTAAGATTGGTTGGGGAGTAGAATTTGACGCGACCCAAAATATCAGCTTAGGTATAGTGCCTGCACTTAATCTTACGAACAATATTTCCATCTTTGCATGGATCAGGGCATCATCAAAAAGTGATGGAGTCATTATTTCAAGAGGAGATGTAGGTAATGGACAATTTGGATTAGGGTATGGTATGAATTGTGCAGGAAAACTTGACTTATATTTAGGAGCATGGTTATGCTCTAATGTCAGTATAAATGATAATCAATGGCATCATGTTGGCTATACTCTTAATCAATCTAATCTCACTTTCTTCGTTGACGGGGCATATGCAGGAAACTTCAGTTCGGGAACAATAGCAGCATATGGAAATCCAGAAACATGGATTGGCAGCAATAATGCTGGGGGTATACGACTATTCAACGGCACCATAGACGAACTTGTTGTTTATAATCGCAGCCTCAACTACACTGAAGTTCTAGATACCTATCGAGTACGCATCGACAAATACTTCTGGAAAGTCAATGTGACTGATGGCAGCTTACAAAACGAAACAGTATTCCAACGATTCCATATCAAATCAGGATCTGTCAACACACCACCTAATGTAACTACTGTAGCGATTACACCTACCTTTGCAAATACTACTGACAGAATGATATGCACCTTTACCGTAAGTGACCCCAACGCAGGCGATACTCTCAAAATAAATGTTACTTGGTACAACGGCACAGCAATCTACCAAACCAACGGAAGCTTCAGCGTCACCAACGGAACATCAATGCAAGCAAACATGACCATGGGAGCACAAAACAAAGGACAAGCATGGAAATGCGGTGTAACAGCATCAGACCAGTTTTCAATAGGAAACCAGACCAATGGAACAGCAGTTACCATACTCAACAGCCCACCATTCAAACCTATACTTGGATTACCAGCAGATAATAACATTACTACCAACAGAACACTCAACATGACTTGGAGCAACTTCTCCGACGCAGATGAAGACCCTATCACTTGGCAAATAAACATCACCTGCCTAGGAGGATGTAGCATAGACAATAGAATATTTAACAGCAGCACGAACGAAACCATGCCGCAAAAAGATGGAGGATCAACTGTTGATGACCTCAATTATTTCAGCGATGATGGTTACCATTACAACTGGTCAGTACGCGGTTATGACAACGAAGTATTCGGCAACTGGAGCAACGAAGCAAACTTCAGCATTGAAGCACTTGTACAAATAACACTCACCAATAATACCATACTCTTCGGAAGCAAAAACATTGGTAACAAAGACAACACGACGGACGACAACCCCAACCCTATTACTATCAAAAACCAAGGAAATAGTTTCAACAACGTGAATATCAGCAGCAGCGACATGCTCTGGGACACAAAACCAACAGCATCAGCATACTACCAATTCAAAGCAGACAACATCAGCCAACAACAAGGAGCATTCAACTACAGCGGAAGCATAACGACATTTACCAATGTACCCACCGGCAACCAAACAACCATCAGCAGATACAACCAAAGTAATGAAAACAACACTGCAGAAGTCGACATCCTCATAGAAGTACCCCTTGACGAACCACCTGGTAACAAAACAAGCTTACTCACCTTTACTGGCTACTACTTACGCGTCGATTAAAACCATGGAAACAAAACAAAACAACAATTGTGTATCAGCATTTACCTATTCACCTCTATCAAAAAAGGTGGAAGCATACCGAGGCAGGATGTTCTGCGAGCCCCCAATTTCCAGACTCGCCTCGGTTTCTACTCATCCACAAGATGGGATGTCGAGGCAGGATGTTCTGCGAGCCCCCAATTTCCAGACTCGCCTCGGCATTTTATTATTGCGAGGTGTTCTACAATGAAATATCTCAAACTCTGGAGCGCAGCAGTACTTATTGTTATCATGTTCTTAGCAGCAGACATACTCTTAGCACCAACAGCAGGAGAAGAACTACGAACACGTCATGTACAATTCGAAAAAGTAGGACTTAGCAACTACATTCTTGTTGATGATAATCCGTCATTCACTACGCCACTTCTCATCCATAAACCCTGGGAAATATGGCTGGAACCAGGAACCTATTATTGGCAAAGCTCAGGACTCAGCGAAACAAGAAACTTCACCATCGCCAGCATCGTCGGCATCACCGTAAATACGACCCATAATCAGACGACCATCAAAAACACAGGCAATGTTGCAGCACAGATTAACACTCTTACAGGAGCATTCGTCCTTGACTGGGGAAAGAAGACTACTATTGAAACTACAGGAGAAGTATTAGCACAACAACATGACTAAAAAATTATTATCCCCAACAAGAATCATTATCTTAGTACTCATGAGTCTCCTCTTAGTATTACCCTTCTTCAGCGCACCAACAGCAGCGATAGGCATAGCACCAGGAAGAACAACCATAGACTACCAACCAGGACTCCACCAAGAAATAAGTTTCCGCGTAGAAAACAATGAACACAAAGACATGAAAGTACTCTTCCGCGTAGAAGGAGAACTAGCACCCTACGTCAAACTCAAAGAACTCCTCGTAGACTTCAGCGCAACAGAAGACAGCAAAATATTCACCTACCTTATAGACTTACCACAAACACTGGAAAAACCAGGAGACCACGAAGCAAACATTATAGCACAAGAACTACCTAAAGACTTGAACACTGCAGGAGCCTACGTCGGAGCAACAGCAGCAGTAGCAACGAACTTCCTCGTCAAAGTACCCTACCCAGGAAAATACGCAGAAATACGACTTGACATCAGCGAAGCACAAGTCAACCAAACAACCACATTTATTATACCTGTACTTAACTTCGGAACAGACAACATCAACAAAGCACAAGGCATGATAGAAATACGAGGGCCGACCAACGACATCTTAGCAACACTAGAAACCAACACTGAAAGCATACCTGCAAAAGGAAGAACAGAACTCACCGCAGGATGGATAGCCAATGTTAATCCAGGAAAATACTATGCCATAGCAACACTCAACTATGACGGCGAACTCGCACGAGCAGACAAAATATTTGGTGTAGGCAATCTTTACGTAGAAGTCAAAGACGTTAACGTTAAAGAATTCAAACTAGGAGACGTAGCAAAATTCAACGTTCTCGTACAAAACAAATGGAATGAACCCATCAATGACCTCTACGCAGAACTTCTCATAGAAAATGACAAAGGAGATATCTTAGCAAGAACACAATCAGCAACGACATCTGTTAGCGCACTTGGAGAAACAACTATTGACATTTTCTGGGACACCGAAGGTATTAATTCGGGATTCTATAACACCCGTATCATCCTCCACTATGGTGACAAAAGCAGTGAAAAGCAACTCAAGATAGAAGTAACACTTGACAAAATAAAAACAAGCTTCGTCGGAGCAACAGCACAAGCCATCAGCGTAGAACAAAAAGGACTGCTACAAAACTCTGCCTTGATGATAGCCGTTGTCGTACTTGTTATTATTAACCTAGGATGGTTTGTCTACATGAGAAGGAAAAAAGATGAATGATTTAACTTTTAACCACCACTTTTTATGGCACATTGCGCCTGTAAGAACAACACTCAAAAAAGCTCTGCAGCTATCCAGAAATAGTAAATACAAAGGTAATCTTTATATATTAGCTAATCAAAATCAAAGTGAGGTGTCAATACTATGAGCAAAAGAGGTCAAGCAGCTTTAGAATTTTTAATGACCTATGGCTGGGCAATACTTATTGTCTTAATTGCTATTGGTGCATTAGCTTATTTTGGTGTCTTAAATCCGCAACGATTATTACCTAAGTCTTGTACTGTCGTTCCTGGTATATCTTGTGATGATTTTATCGTCACTGCAGGAGGTACAGGAACTGTTATCTTAAGAAATGGTGGAGCAAAAGCGTTAAACAGCTGGAAACTTAATGTTGAAACTGTTGCAGGAACCTGTACTGCTATTGGATGGTCAGGAACAGACTGGCCCACAGGAGAACAACTCTCATGCGCATTCACCGGTTTAACTTCAGGAGTTAAAGGAGATGGTTACTCAGAAGACCTCATCTTTAACTACACAGATAAAGGAAGCACGATAGCACATTCCGTCAGAGGACAAATAGCAACACGCTACGAATAAAATGGTAGAGAACCTCCATAAAAAGGCGGCAGTAATTATTTTGCTTATAGTCATAGTCTTGTCAGCATTAGGAACCTGGACAGTACTAGAAGCGACGAGCATTCAACGTCGCACTACAGCTGAGGATCCTTTTGCAACAGGGAAGGTAAGCATAGGTATTATACCTTTAGAAACAACAGAAGGAGCACAAACAAATGAACCATAAAGGAGAAATAACCAATAGGACATTACTCTACTTGTCCATATTGGCTATATTCATCACCTTATTTGGAGCAACGGTAAGTTTTGTAAAACTAGGAAAAGTAGAACTCCCTCTTATTACAGGACTAGCAGCATCATCAACAGCAACAGGAACCGTCAATGTCACGATATCTAACACGATTTCTATTAGTTTGAACACAAGTTTCGTAGACTTTGGGAACGGATCATTAGCAGCAGCACCCTCCTATACCCCAATTAATACCACAGCAGGAACCAACCCCAGCACGTTCAACGAACCTTACGGCTTAGTCATACGCAATGACGGCAATGTCGATATCAATCTTACTATCAATGGCAGCACTGCAGCACAATTCCTTGGAGGAACAACACCCAGCTACATGTGGAATGCAAGCGATAACGAAAGCAACAGCTGCGGAGCAAGCGGCCTTAACTACTCAACAAAAAATATTACTGGCAACATTACCGCCATGAGTAATACCCACACACGCGTCTGCAGTAACCTCACGTTTGCTGATGCTACTGATGAAATAATCATAGAAATATACCTTAACCTTTCCGCAGACACGCCTGCAGGAAGAACTTACACCGATACTGCTGTACAACTGCGTGGAGAACACTTCATTGGATAAGAAGAAAACTTATATACCAACTTCTTCCATTTAAAAACCATGAAAAAGGGGTACTTGATTCTTCTTGTACTAGCAATGATTCTGCCTTCTACAACAGCTATTGGACTCAGCCCCACCAGCATATTCATTAATTATGAACCTGGGGTGACGAAAACATTCAATTTTTTTATTGTTAATAACCTAGGAGTAGACATGGACGCTAGTCTTTACACTGATGGTGAATATGCCACTTTCATCACCTTCAAAGAACCTGTTGTGCGCGTAGCACCATGGCAAAACAAAGAAGTGGCTGCAAGCATAACTTTTCCATCAACCCTTCTTGAACCCGGACCTCATCATGTAAAAATAGGAGCTGTAGAAAACCCTGCCAATCGTGTTACACAAGGCATAGCACCACGTGTCGGCATAGAAATGAAAATAAAATTTGATATACCCTACCCGGGAAAATACGCACGATTCCAACTAGATATACCCTACATTAACACTGGAGAAAAACTACCTGTCACCCTCACCACAAAGAGCTTGGGAAAAGAAACTATTAATACTATTCAAGGAACGATAACTATTAGTAATGATGAAAAAATACAATCCATACTCCCCGTAACCATTAACTCAGTACAATCAGAAGAAGAAAAGAGCTATCACCAAGTACTAACAACAGAAAACCTCCTTCCTGGAGATTACCATGCACAAGCAAGCCTTACGTACGATGGGATCTATGGAGAAGCAAACACTGACTTTCGGATTGGAAGTCGTTATGTAAATGTTACTAATTACACCAAAACCTTCGAACAAGGAAAAATAGGAGAAATGATTATTGCCATTGCCGGCAGATGGAATGGTAATATAGATGACGTTTATGCAACTATTGATGTCGCACAAGAAGGACGAGGCATTACCACACTAAAAACACCCAGCATAAGCCTAGGACCATGGGAAAGCAGTATACTACGAACTTATATTGAAACTGCAACACTAACACCTGGCTATTATGACATTGTTATCACCCTTCATTATCTAGGAGGAAGCACGGTAGAAAAAGGGCAAATACTTATTTATAAAAAAATCCACATTAACACTACCTATATCCTCATCGTTGCCATCGCTCTTATTGTTATCATCGATATCCTATGGTTACTCAGAAAAAGAAAATCCTAAAAACTATTATCGCCTACACACTCATAGCAGCGATAACCATAGTTATTACTGCAACCATCTATTATAGTACTTACGAAACGATAATTATTCCTTACGATTACCGCATTGCAGATTATATCGGATTTAATGCAGATAATGACCAACTACACTTTGGAGCAGGACTCCCTGGAACTATACTTGAACGAGCCATAAAAATTACACCTCAAGAAGAAACATATATTAGTATATTCACCGATGAAGACTATGTTTACCCTGAAGAAAATAATATTATTCTAGTTCCTAATATCACAAAAGAAATAACTATTTATCTTCATATACCACCAAAAAAAATTGGTGCCTACCAAGGGCATATTACTGTTCGGCAAAAAAAGGTGAAGTCATGAGAAGAGAACTAACCGCAAGCACACTTATCATCATAACCCTCCTCTCACTTTACGGCACTTACAATATACTTCAAGCAGCACAAATAACTGGCAGAGCAGCAAGCGAAAGCAATACAGGAAAAGTAAACTTCACCCTAGAATATGGCAACGACGTTGTATCACCACGCATAATCCTTAACAAACCCAACGGAACCGTAACAACTGTTAGTGACATACCTATTAATTATAGCATTAATGATACTCAGCTCATAGAAACCTGCGGATTTAATATTACCTTTGCCACGAGCGGTGTTCTTACAGGAAATAGTCTTAATGAGCTTAACTGTACAGAAACCCTAGCACTTTTCAGTGTATCAGCAGCAGGCGACTACACATTTCATTTATTTGCTAATGACACTGCAGGAAACCTAAATATTACTAGTAATAATTTTACTGTGAGTACTACAGGAACTGGCGGTAGCGGTGGGAGTGGTGGAGGCGGTGGCGGAGGCGGTGGTGGTGGAGGAGGCGGTGGCGGAGCCGAGGTACCGCTCACATTTACACCTGCTATTATCAAACTCAAACTTACCACAGGAAACATAGAAGGAGGACAAATAATCATTACCAACCAAGGAAATGTTCCTGCAAAAATTTACCTATCAACAGAAAATATTGAACGGTATCTCCAACTACTAGAAACAACCTTCAAACTGAACAGCAGAAGTCAATACGTTGTTAACTATCAAGTACTTGTAAACCAAGAAGGAACCTATCTCGGAAGAATAATTGTTACTAATGGTAATAAACGTAACGATATCCCAGTTATCTTAGAAGCAGAAAGTAAAGAACAACATTTGGATGTAAGCCTTGACATACCCGCAGAACGACGAACTATCAACTCAGGGGAAGCAATAACAGGAACGATTAATGTCTATAACCTCAACAAAGAAGAGACCACTGTCGACATAGACTACTTTGTTAAAGACTTTAACAACAAAGTTATCACCCAAACATCAGAACGCGTACAAATAAAAGACCAGTTCATGATCACTAAAACACTGGAATTACCACCAGAACTACCCGCAGGACAATACGTCTACATTGTACAAGCAAGCACCGAAGGGCAAGTAGCTACCGCCAGCGAACTCTTTACTATTGCAGCAAAACGTATCGTCATTGAACAACCTATAGAGCTACAAAAGCCTAGCACAACTGTTGTATGGGCACTGATAATTGTTGTTATGCTCACCCTTGGTTGGATATATTATGAATACAAAAAAATAAGAAAAATTGAAGGTATCATGCACCTCCCCCACTACGAAGATAAACTTAAAAAAGAAGGCATCAGCCCAGAATACCTAGAACAAGCAATAAAACTTGTACAACAAGCAGAAAAGGCAGGCTACACAAGAGAACAATTACGAAAACAATTCGACGACGCCAACTGGCCAGAATACGCCATTGACTACGTCCTCAACAAAGCAGAAGAAAAACAAGAAGAAACTAAAACTTCAAACTTACCACCTTAGAAACATTATCCTCCTGCATTGTTACACCATAAATTCTAGCAGCCTCAGTAATAACATTATCATTATGAGAAATAACAATATATTGTGCACGTTGAGAATACTTTGCAATCAACTTCGACAACAAATCGGAATTACCCTTATCCAAAGCAGCATCAACTTCATCCAGCAAGTAAAACGACGCAGGATGGTATTCTTGAATAGCAAAAATCAACGCCAAAGCAGTTAACGTCTTCTCACCACCCGACATGGAACGTAAATCAAGATACTTAGAACCCGCCATATGAATCTTAATATCCAAACCCGCAGATAACGGCTCTTCTTTGTTCTCCAACTCCAAAAACGCCTCACCCTTAGTAGAAAGTGACAAGAAAATATTCTCAAAATTCTTAGCAATCTCACGGAACGTCTTCATAAACATATACTTCTTTTTAGACTCTATCTCTGTCATCATCTTCAACACATCTTCTTTTTCCATCTTCAACTTTTCAGCTTTTTCCAACAATTCCTGATATTCCTTATCAATATTCTCATAAATCTCCAAAGCACGCAAATTAACATTACCCATCTGCTGCATCAAATGCTCAAACTTACGAATTTCCGACTTCAATTCTTCTTCAGAAACGTTCTTACGCAAAGAAATACCCTTGAAAGGCTCAAACTCTACCTGCAAAGCTTCATACTCTGCAACAATCTTTGCACGAGCAATATTTGTATTATTCAACTTGTTTTCAATCTCACGAATCTTACCTTGCTCATTATTTACTAAAGACTCTTTCTTTACTGTCTCCTCAGAAATTTTATTACGCTGGGCAAACAAACTCCTGAAATTCTTTTGGAACTTTTCTTCTTGCAATTCCCGCTCCTTTAAACCAGCAACATTTTCCTTCAACTCTTTCTCCAAAGCAACCTTTTCCTGAGAAAATAGTTCCAACTCCTTTTCTTGCTGTTTTAAAATCTGCAAAGCTTTATCCTTTTCTGGAAGATAAATGTTATGCAATTGTAGATCAATGTTTTTCAGTTCTGTACGTAATTGTACCATTTCTTCACGCGTCTTAGCCTTAGACTGCTCAAGTTTTTCCAAAGCAGCAACGACTTCAGGATTGCTTAAATCTTGCGCATTCTGCTTTGCACGATCACGTTGCTTACGTAACTCTTCAATAACTTCTGACTTATCCTTCAATGCTCCTTCTAACTTCTTTACCTGCACGAAGATAGTATCATCCTTCAATTTACTCATCGTACGCTCCAATTCTTCCGTATCCACCAAAGAAGCAGTCTTCTCCAACGTCATCAATTTAGCCTCAACATCACTCTTACGCTCACGCAAACCCATAATATTATCTTCCAAGGCTGAACGTTTCGTACTCAAATGGTCAATCAATTTCTGACTTTGCTCAATATCCTTCTCAAACTTTTGCAATTTTTCATCAGCGTCCTTCTCTTTAAACTGGAAACTCTTCGTGACCTTACGATGACCACCAACAATAGCACCCGAAGTCTCAAATAAATCACCTTCTAAAGTAACCATACGAACACGACCAACACCCAAACGACGAGCAGTTTCCACGTTCTCAACAACCAATGTAGAACCAAAGATATATGAGAACGCATTCTTAAACTTAGGATCAAACTTTACTAAGTCCAAAGCATTACCCACAATACCTGCCCCTGACATATTAACCTTAGGAACAATTTTCATCGTATTCAACGGAACGAAAATGCACGTACCCAACTTTTCTTCCTTCAAAATCTTAATACCATCAGCAGCAGTCTTGTCAGAATCAACAATCAAACCTTTCATACGAGGACCAGCAGCAACCTCTAAAGCCAAACCAAAACGAGGATCAGTCTCGCCCAAGTCAGTCACCAAACCAAAAATACCCTCATGCTTTAAACCCAACATACGTTTCAACGCAAGATCAGCAGCAGCCAACTCACGCAAAGAAGACTGCTTTGCCTGCAGTTTATACAACTCTGTATTAGCATCATTTAAAGCAACACGAGCCTTATTCAACTGAATAGCCAAAGAAGAATCCTCAGCCAAACACTTCTGCAACTCCTCTGTCATCAACTTTAAATCACTACGCAACTTTTTCACTTCACTAGAAGACCCCAATTTACTCAACTCAGCAACCTGCTCTTCCAACTGTTTTACCTGCGCATCCAACAAAAACTTCTTCTGCAAGGACTGATTATACTCCTGTGTTAATTCCTGCACTTCACCCTCTGCAACTTCCACCTTCTTCTCCAAAGCCAACAATTCAGAAGCATCAGCCATTTGATGATCTTCACGGAACGACTTAATCTCATCAGATAAGGACAATTCTTTCTTTTCCAAATGAACAACTTTCTGTTCTAATTCCTTTTTAGACTTCTCCAAACCAACAATAGTAGCATCCGTATCCTTAACAGAAACCTGCAACTGCTTTAAACGCTCATGCAAACGACTAATCTCATGAACCACCGTATTCTGACGTTCAGACTTACGAGCAGCAGTCGTCTTCAATTCTTCAATATCCTTCTGCAACTTGACAACTTCTACCTCACCCTTTTCCTCAATTTCCTTATTCAAATTATGCATAGCAAGTTTTTGTTCATCAATAAACCTTTTTAGTTCTGCAATCTTACTATTAATCTTTTCAATCTCTTTTGTATACTCAGCAATACGATCATCAACTTCCTTGCGCTTACCTTCCTTCTGTACTAACTGATAATTCAACACTGTCGCCTTACTACTCTTAATATCTTTCTCCAATTCACGATATTTCACAGCCTGATCACGGTCTTTCTTTAGTTCCTTCAAATATGTGCGACGTTCTGTAAGAATAATCTCCGCCTCATTTAACTTGGCATCAACTTTTGATAGTTCCAATAACGCCTTATGTTTTTTATCTTCATACATTGAAATACCAGCAATATCCTCAATAATACCACGACGCTCATCACCACGCATCTCAGCAAACTTGACAATATCACCCTGCAAAACAATATTGTGACCATCAGGATCAACAGACGCATGCACTAACAATTCAATTACTTGCTGACGTGTAGCCGTCTCATCATTAATTTTGTATACAGAATTCCCATTTTGCTTGATCAAACGAGTAATCTTCACTTCCGATGTTTCCAAAGGAAAAATCTTCTTACTATTCTCAAAAAAGATGGAAACCTCGGCTTCTTTCATCGGAGACCCCTTCTTACCACCGTTAAAGATAAGATTAGCAGCCTTTTCTGCACGCATCAGTTTTGGGGACAAAGAACCTAAAACGAAAACAATAGCATCAGCAAGATTTGTTTTACCCGAACCATTAGCCCCAATAAAACAATTGAACTCATTACCAAACTCTAACGTCGTCGGCTTCGCAAACGACTTAAAACCGTGAAGATACAGTTTAGTAATATAGGTCATAGCTCATGAAAAGATGGGTTTAAAGCTTTATAAACGTTATTCAGACAGTTTCCTACTCTAGAATGATAAGAAAAACGGGTTGGCGGAACCCAAAAATGGTAAACACCTTCGCCTCTAACTAACATGCCAAACGTCTTGTGGGTTTGAAACGCTAGCGAGAATCCCACACCCAGCGCATTAAAACTTATCCAAACCAGACTGTTTTTCAGGATCAGCAATAACCTTATACGTCGACCAGGAATGACGAAAAATATCAGGATATTTCTTCCAATACTTCTTAACAAACTCTTTAGTAATAGGGTCAGAAGGATAACCACTACCTAAAGGTTCTTTAACCTTTTTTTGCAACTTCTCAATCTCGCGATCACGTGTCACCTTGGCCAAAATTGAGGCAGCACCTGTCTCTTTATGCAAGAAGTCAGATTTGTGCTCGACAACGAGTTCCATACTGTTTTTTAATAAATCTTTAAGATATTCTGTATATTTCTTAATATTTGTCGAAGGACAATCAATAAACGCCTTGTCAGGCTTCAACGCATTCAGAATATCGGCAGTCTTATGAGCCTCCAACCAATTTAAGTTCAAACCATCAACAGACTCAACAGCAGCATCAACTTCCTGCGGCTGAACTATAATTATTTTATAATCCTTAACAATACCTTTTATTGCTTCAAACATACCTTCACGCTGCGCAGGAGACAACAACTTAGAATCCTTAACACCAAGAGCGACCAATTTAGGAACATCTTTCTCAGCAACAAGAACACCCGCAATAACTAAAGGACCAATAAGCGGACCACGGCCAGCCTCATCAATACCTGCTATGAATTTTACCATGACCTTACTACTTTAGTAACACTATAAAAAACTACCATTTTTACTGTCATTATAAAATAATAAAAATCTTCTACGACAAATATATAAACAAGTACCAACTACCAAATACATGCACGAGGTGAAGCAACTAGACTACCTTCTTGACACACCCGACCATCCTGCAGATCCACTATTTTTACCTGTCATTTATGGAAAAATCGTCGCTCAAGCATTCAATCACCGCCTGCAAAGTTATGACCTAGAACAAGCCATGAAAGGATTTTTAGCAGACCAACAACCACATTATCAATGGTTGCGGCAGCACATACACCAATTACGACTAGAACCAACACCTCATGACCAGAGCCATCGCCGACTCGTTTCAGCACTTTCTTTTTCACTCCATGAACTTGTCGTTGATGCACTTGTTGACGGGCTTATTGAACTATTTTTCTATGCTGAACGAGCACCAGAAGTACCCCACCAAAAACCCGGAGAAAAAATGCCTGACATCCTCTGCCAATATCCACGACTCCCCCTCCATATACACAATGAACAAGGAAAAGTACTCCGCCTTGATGATATACCTGTAACACTCATTGAAGTGAAAACAGGAAAACCGCACGGAGCAAAAAAACAATTAGACGATTACCACGCCCGAAGAATAGGACGCCATGTCAACTGCGCACGACTACGCTACTCGGCAAGAAACAACCACTTATTTACCTATAATAAATCTCGCTAATTCTATAACTTTCTTACTTTCACAACAACACGCATTCACAACCCTTAAAAGAACACTAAAAAGCCATCATTCATGCAAACTATCATTATCCACTACGGAGAAATAGCCATAAAAAAAGGACGAAGAAACTACTTCGAAAACCTCCTCGTAGACAACATAAGAAAAAAAATAGCAGCCTACAAACCAGGAAAAATACAAAAAGATTACGGAAGAATCATCATCAACCTAAACGAACATACTAACAACGAAGGTATCCTCAAACAACTAGCAACCATACCCGGCATCAACAACTATGCACTCACAGAAACATGCCCCAATGACCTAGCCATCATCAAAGAAAAAGTACTTGCACTCGCAGCGAAAGAACACCAAAACCCGTTCGCCATAAGAACAAAAAACAGCAACAAACAATTCAGCCATAAATCAACAGAAGTCAACGAACTCCTAGGAGAAGCACTACTTGAAGCATACCCCACAGCAACCGTAGACCTCACCAACCCAAAAATAGCCTACACCATAGAAATAACCCAACAACAAACCTACATCTACACAAAAAAATACGAAAGTGTAGCAGGACTACCCACCGGAAGCTCAGGAACCATGATATGCCTACTCTCCGGAGGCATCGACAGCCCCGTAGCAGCAGCACAACTCATGAAACGAGGAACAACCGTCATCCTAGCACACGTTTATAACAAAACCGTCAACAACGAAGCAACACTACAAAAAATAAAAGACTTAGCAGAACAATTAAACCATTACCAACAAACAACAAAACTCTACATCCTACCCTTCGACAAGATACAAGACAATATTATTATAACCATACCCGCAGAACAACGCATGCTCCTCTACCGAAGAGCCATGCTCCAACTAGCAGAAAAAATAGCGGCAAAAGAACAAGCACAAGCACTCATCACCGGAGAAAATCTAGGACAAGTAGCAAGCCAAACCATAGAAAACCTAACAGCAATACAAGCAAACACGAAACTACCCATCATCAGACCACTCATAGCCTACAACAAAGACGACATCATCAAAGAAGCAAAAAAATATGGGACTTATGAGATAAGCATACGACCCTACGGAGACTGCTGCAGTTACATGATAGCAGAACACCCCGACATCAAAGCAACAACCGACAAGATCAACCAACTAGAAAAGAAAACGAAAATAGCAGAACTGGTAGAAGAAGCAGTACAACAAGCAGAAATGGTTATATATAAATAATTACGGCTTAGCGATCTTCCAAACATACTCGAAAAACTTACGATAGTCATCAGCAACACTCTTAGACTGCATAACAAAGGCAACAGGGACGTCACCCCACACCAACTGAGCAACCTTATCAGCAAAGATAATAATACCCGTAGGAAGAGGAAGATCAGTATATCGCAATTTAACATTTTTACGCTTTGTATACTGTTCCACTAAAAATTTACGCTGTTTCTCTAAACCCACTAATCGTACAGTAATTCCTTGTTCTTCACGACGAGCGTCATATTGCTTAAAGAAAAGATTAGCATCGGGCGCATCAAACTCATTACCTAGTGTGAAACCAATAAAATCCTCTTTCTGTTTTACTAAGTAATCCAATATTTCATCATATAAAGCACGCCAACCTTGCGCAGACTCATAAATTGTAGCACTGTGTTGAGCAACTAATTCCTGCTTTTTCTGTAACTGAGGAAGAATATTTTTTACTATCGATTCCTTTTCATTAATAATTCTTTTTTGTTCTTTTAAATAATAAAGAATACGGTCTGGATTCAAAGCCTGAAACCATTGTATATTATTCTTAATCACAGAAGTAATAAGACCCTTTTCCTTCAACTTCTCCAAGATTAAATAAGTCTTAGCTGGTGTTACTCTTGACTTTTTAGCAATATTACCAATAGAAGACTCATTTAGTTCTAACAATGTAACATAGACCTGCACTTCGCGCTTCGTAAAGCCAATCTCTTCTAATATATGAAAATCCATCCTATCTTCTTCTTGCTATTATTATAAAAACCTATCGACTATATCCTCTTATGGAGGAAACAATACTTAAATATTCTTTTTTACCTATTGTCTTAATGTTAATAGGGGAAAAAATGAGAAGAAAAACATTATACACCAGTGTACTTGTAGGCATCGTTGCTGCAGTTGCAGGACACGTTATTATTAGAGATATTAAAAAAATAAAAAACCAACCAGCATTACCAACACCTAACTATATTAACATTGTAGAAGGATCAGCAGTAAACTATGGAAAAAGAAAACTCTACTGCGATTTGGATGGAGACAAAACAACAGTAGAAGAATACGTAGAAGGAGAAACCGCTGACTGGCGCTTCCTTGATTCTCGCCCTTTTAGACTTGTCGTGAGACCAAACCTTGCTGAAAATCTGAAATCACGACTTGGATTCATCTACAAGCTACCTGATTCTAACAAAATTCCCGAAATGAGCATGGAAGAACAGGAACAACGAGATAAAGAATATCAAGAGTTTCAACAGTTTATGCAGCGACCATAAAACCGAAAGATTTCCGGCAGTTCTAGGCACAAAAGGAGGTCACTTGACATACTTGACAAGCGCGCCGAGAATGTATATAAATTAAAATTATTCTTTGACTTGATATGACTCAATTTAACATTCCTCTTTCAAAACTTGATCGTTCTAAAGGTTTAGTTCTTCCTTTAACTATAACCCCCGAACTTGCTTACTTAATTGGTGTTTTAACAGGTGATGGCTGCATTCATTACAGGAAAAATAAACATGAATACTCTATTCATTGTGCTGGGCATCCTATTGATGAGAAATCTTATTATGACCTGATTATTAGATCACTTCTCAAAAATCTTTTTGGAATTAGCCCAGCTATGCAGTTCTTTAAAAAGAATAAAAAAGGGACTATTTATGGTTTTAGAATATATTCAAAAAGCTTATTTCTTTATCTTACTCAAGTTATTGGATTACCTATAGGGAAAAAGTATGACTATCTTCAGATACCTTTAGTAATTTTAGAGAGACCGGACCTTATACCTTATTTTATCCAAGGATTATTCGACACTGATGGATGTATCTCTTTTAAAAAACGTTACAGGGATTATCCTTATTATCCTGTTATTTCATTATCATCGAAAAAAGATTACCTTATTAACCAAGTTACTAATTATTTACGTAATGCTGGGTTTAATGTGGCTACACGTTATAACTATCGGGTAAAGGACAAACGAAATAAGAAATGTTATACTATTATTAGTCGTTTAGAAATGTCCGGTTTCGAAAATTTAAACCATTGGTGCGAAACGTTAAACTTTCAAAGCCCGAAACATTTAGAAAAGATAAATAAGTACTACTTAAAAGTGATAGCGAGGGAAGGATTTGAACCTCCGACCATCCCGAAGAATCCTTTGCAGGACTATTATTCGGGTGCCTCACAACAGCTATGAGCCCCTTTCGCCATCGTTGACGACAGAGACGAACATTCAGGCTTTTTACAAGTCTCCTGGCTGTTCTACCTCGCTGCAATGAATGTACCCCAGACTCTTTAAAAGCCTTATGGAATCGGCAAAAAACTACCCCCTCGGAGTACTCCAGAAGCTTTTTAATATAATTTTCCTTAAGAAAACCAACACATTTTGGAGGTGTTATACTTTATGGCAAAAACAATGAGCAGAATGGAAGAACTACAATGTACGTGCAACTTAGGAAGCGGACTAATCGGCGTCATACTCTGCGCAGCAGCACTATTCTTCTTAGTTAAAGGATGGATAATGCAAACAGGCAATGAAGCATGGTTTATGACCTATATCTGGTACTTAGTAGGTATGGTACTCTTAGTCGCAGGACACGTCTTCAAAAAGAAAGGCATGAATTGCAGAAAATGCTGTGGGATGTAACAACATCCTTTTATTTCTTTTTTACTTTTAATAAACTATATAAAACCTAATTTTATACCTACTTTTTATGTCGTCATCCTATAGATATTACACCTTTATTTCATCATTATTTGTTGCCTTACTCATGCTATCAAACACTGTTGCAACAAAACTTATCAGTATTGGTCCATTCATTGTTTCTGGAGGTATTATCGTCTTTCCCTTAACCTACATTTTTGGAGATGTTCTTACTGAAGTATATGGCTATAAACAATCAAGAAAGATTATTTGGACAGGATTTTTTGTTTTATTACTTATGTCACTTGTCTACTGGCTTGTTGGTATATTACCACCCGCCATGGGCTGGCTGAATCAAACAGCATATAATACTATTCTAGGATTAGTACCTCGTATAGCCCTAGCATCACTCATCGCTTACTGGTTAGGAGAATTTTCAAACTCCTTTGTGCTCGCAAAAATGAAACTTCTTACTCAAGGAAGACATCTTTGGATGAGAACTATTGGCTCAACCATCGTGGGAGAAGGAATTGACAGTACTGTTTTTGTAATATTAGCATTTTACGGCGTTTTTCCCAATAACTTGTTATTACCTGCAATCCTTTCTGGATATATCCTCAAGGTTGTTTATGAAATTATAGCAACACCACTTACTTACCGAATTGTAAAGTTCCTAAAACGAGCAGAAGGCGTGGACGCTTATGATTATACTACTAAGTTTAACCCCTTTCACTTTTAATAGTATTTACTTTTAATTCATTATTCTCAAAAGTGAACTTGACAGGCAAAAATTGTTCAATAACAGCAGCATTTGAACGCATATGATCAGTAATTTCACGAACCTTACAACTACCATCACCTGCCAAAGCAAAATATACCATCAACTGATCAGCAGTATAACCATCAACTGTTGCAGCACTCGCTAATTCTTGATTCAACAACGCAGCAACCTCATAACCAATATGCTCAGCAGACTTTTTCTTCTCCGCCAAGACTGTTGCACCTAAAACTGTATTCGTAAAATGCGTGTGTGCATGCAAAAAACCACCTGTGTCAGCAGTCGTAACATAATCTTCCTTAACTTCTTTACTATTTACCCAAACTACTTTCTCCATAAACGCCTGCACCATACGCTCAGCAACCTTCTTTCCCTGCAAATCCTTACTCACCACAGCAGTAACCTGCAAACGCTCAGGAAGACCACGATTAGATATATGCACACCAGAAAATCTTTTATTAGGAACAATAGTAGCAGTAATCTGACCCTGGCCTTTAGGAAAAAAACCAAAACTATCAATAGACATATCAACGTCTAGATTCATACGACATACCACATCAAGAAAAACATCACGAGCATCCAACGACGGCAACGCATGCTCTGTATCTGTACCACCCCTGATGGTTATTTTAGAAGGACCATCAGCATAGAATAATATGGGGAGCACCGTCTGCAAAATCAACGTTGTAGAACCAGCAGTACCAATATCCCAAGAAAACGACCCACCCTTAATCTTACCCGGCATAAATCGCAAAGACATACTATCTCGCTTAGCACCCTCCGCAGAAGCATGACAGATATCACTCGCTGCCTTCACTGCCATCACATGTTGAGCACCCATACCTGGCTTCGGACGAGCACCACGAATATTCTGCAGCAAAAAAGGCTGCTGTGTAATAGCAGACAGCGATAAAGCAGTACGCAACACCTGACCACCACCATTAGTACCATCAATTGTAATCATGCATACTCTAAGAAGGATTATCTTTATAAACCATTTTATCCGGAATTTTTCCGATATTTCTTCCGAAGATTATATTAAGAAATTTCTCTTTCTACCCATTATGGTATCTAAGTTTGAGGCTGAATTATTAGGGATGCATGTAGGAGATGGGACTCTATACAGAGTAAATAGCACACTTGTTTGGGAACTTCGAGGTGATCTAAAAGAATATGGTTATTATCACTTACACGTTTTGCCGTTACTAAAGAAAATTTTTAAAAGAGACTTTATCTTGAAATATCGAAGCGGAGGTAAAAATGGTTGTATTGGGGTTCAGACCTGTGATAAAAGACTAACATCATTTTTACTAGAAAACGAGATGCCTATTGGTAAAAAGAGTCATATTATTTGGATTCCTGAAGTTATTCTACAATCATCAGTAAGTTCTAAATATTTTCTACGTGGTTTATTTGATACTGATGGGTGTTTACGGTTTGACAAAGTTGATTATCCTCGAATTGAGATCGGCAGTTCCTCACTAAAACTTATTAATGATGTCTCTTTGTTACTCACAACTTTTGACTTACGTTTTCATCAATGGGTTGATAGGAGAACCCAAACTTACAGAATTTGTGTAAATGGTGTTAAAATGATTAAAAAATGGATGAAATTAGTCGGTTCTTCTAATACGAAACATTTAAATAAATACCTCTTGATTTTTAAAAATTAGAGCCACGGTCGCATAACCTGGTAGCGCGCAGACATCTAAAAAATGGCGTAAGATTGCTAACTAGGTAAACATCCTGTGTCCGCAAGGACGTATGGGTTCAAATCCCATCCGTGGCGTATTATACCCTTTCCAGTTCTGTTACAAAATCACCACTTGTTATTTTCGCATCTTGCGGATATTCAAGAACACCCCTTATCAAAGGTTGTAGAGGAGCGGGAATACAAGCGAGACGATTGGTAGGGTATTCTCTCTTATTAATGCTATCAGCTTCTTCAGCACGAAAATTATCCCTGAAAACTTCTTTCCATAAAGAACCTGTATACCAATGATCCAACATCAAAGCAAAACCCTCCAAATCACTCATCGTCGTCCTCGTTAAATGTGCCAAACGCTGCTCTCGAGAACTATACTGTGGGGTCCCAATACGCAACAAATGCTTATTTTCCTCTGCGTTCATTACTTCTAGAGGCATAGCAAAGTCATAATCAATAACTCTTACATCTTCAGGAATAATAGTTCTATCACCTACCGAACAAGTTCCTTCATTTCTTATCATAACTGCTGATAATTTATTATCACCAAACACGAAACTCTTGTTATGCAATGTTGATAACATCTGTGCATATACTAAAAAAGCTGTTTTGGCAACCTTATCATCTAGGTTACTATTATCATTTTCTGAAACTAAGGTATACATATCCGTTCCCTCAACTAGTTCCATGAATATTGCATACATATCATACTTACCACCAACTGTCTGATACAATCGTGCAAAAGGTGACTGTTGGAACAAACCACTATGATCCTGCAAATTCTTCCTAATAGATCTATATACTAACGGGAAGTTATTTACTTCTAAGGCCCATGAAGTTTTTAATTGACTAGGAATAGACAACTTCAACGCTACTTTTTCATCACCTATGCTTGCTCTGTAGACATGGCAATAACCACCTCTCCCTAAACGATCTTCTGTAATTCTTATCGGCAACCCGTTGATATCGTGGAACAAACCATAACAGTCTATTACTTTAGCTTCAAAATTATCAATAAACGGAGGAATTTCGTGTATCATAGGGGTTCTTTCCCGCGTTCGCACCTTCTCTAGTAATGCCAGCATATGTTCTCTATTCCTTAAACAACGCTGATAATGATCAGACCACACCTGCGGCAAAGAACCACCACACAACGCTTGTAATTTTCCAAAAAATGATTCTTCACTTGTAACGAAACGTTCCCAATAGTCCCTACTTGGCATGTTAAAAACAGAAACCATTCTCAAGAAACCATACGGAAAAGAACTTTCCCAATCTTTCTCATCAGCAAATGCATGAAACAAACTTTCCGCTTCAGCAACACGCTGACCTGTAGGCATTGCTTCAAGACAATCGATAATATACTGCATGTTTACAACATCTCCAATGCACTGACCACATCATCAATAGTCAACGATTCATCTTGCGGGTAACGAAGAAGATCATGCACGACTTGCCTTATCGGCTTCGGCAAAGCATGCATACGCTCTCTTGGATAGGCTCGTTTATTTTCTGCTGCTTGATCCATATGTCGTAACATATTTCCATAATCCTTACCGCTGATCCAAGGATAACCAACAAACCATTGATCAAGCATTAAAGCAAAACACTCCACATCACTTAATAACGTGCGTTGCAATGTATCATGCCTTTGTTGTCGTGAAGCAAAAGAGCGAGAAGAAACACATCGAACAAAATCATGCTCTGCATTACCCATTTCAGCAATAGGTGTCACAAAATCATAATCAATAACTTTTATAGTATCACCATGCTTCATAACATTATCCCAACGATTCTCAACAAACAACAAACCCTGATGATGCATCCACTGCAAAAAATGAGCATAGGGCAAAACTATGCGATAAGCAGCAGCCATTCTTTGCGTAAAACTATCAGGACCATCAAAACTTCGCAATACCTGATAAACGGTTTTACCAGGAACGAACTCTTTCATGACTGCTACTCTGAAACTATCATGCCTATTCCACGTTATAAACTCCAGACGAGCAAACCAATCATTTCTGAATAATTCTTGACGTTGGACCAATCCTTTTCTTATTACATCACCAGCATCATGATGCGTATCTTGCTGATGCCCTGTTAGAACGTGACGAGGATGCAGTAATTTCAAAGCATACACCCTACCATCATCTGCTTGTACTTTGTACACTGTGCCGAAACCACCTTCACCCAAATGTTCTTTTGTAACGACATACTCTGCACCGTTTACACACTCTGGCAGATTATACCACTTTTTTACTTTCCCATCAAAATCATCAAAAAAAGGAGGCAGCTTATGCAACGAGAGACGCATACGACGAGAGGAACTTCTAGCAGCTAAAACCTGCATGTGCCTCCTATTATTTTTAACCCTTTCCTGCAAAGCCGTCCAGTCAGGAGGAAGACCACTACACACATCTGTTATATCCTTGAATATTTCATCTTCTTGCAACCATCGTTCGCCTAATACTTCTGAGGAAGGCCAACGATCAATAGCGTCAGGAACAACTATACCACTAGGAATTGCATAATAAGGCGTAGGCATCTGTGTATACAAATCCAAAGCCCTCTCAGCAAGAGCCACTCTCTCCCCTTGAGGAACCTTCTCAAACGTACTCTTAACCCAACTCATAATCTATGCAAACCCCCTTATCACCACCAGAAATTAGCGTTTTTAAAACTTTCTTACTCACTTTTCTTGTATACTCTAAAAATAAAAAATGATACACTTCTTACAGAAAAAGTAACAATAAACTATATAAGCAAACCTCCGCAACTATTTGTCTACCATGCCAAAAAAACTCATCCTCGCAGCAGTAGCAGACTTTCACTTCTCAACAAAAATCCATGAACTAGCACGAGGACTAGGAAAAGAAGTATTCTTTTTACGAACACCCACAGAAGTATTCAGACCATTCACCGTAACACCAGAACTTATCATTGTAGACTTGAACAACACCAAAGTAGATGCACTCAGCCTTATCACCCGCATCAAACGAGACCCTAAACTATCCAGCATACCCATGGTAGGCTACTTATCACACGTCCAAGTACAACTCAAACAACAAGCAGAACAAGCAGGATGCAACAGAGTCGTACCAAGAACACACTTCGCAGAACGCATGAAAAGCTACCTAGAAGGAAGTTTTCTCTAACAACAAACTATAAAAATGGTTTTCGTTCCTTACTTTTATGCACGCAGCTTATTTAGATGATGCCTATACTAAAGAGTTTACCACAACCATAACTCACGCAGAAGGAAACAAACTACAATTAGCACAAACTTACTTCTACCCTTCAAGCGGAGGACAACCTCATGACACAGGAACAATTATTTGTAATGGAATAACCTATATTGTCGCTAACGTCACGAAAGAACATGATATTATCACCCACGAAGTAGACAAAACAGGAATCACCACAGGACAACAGGTACAATGTACTATCAACTGGGAACGAAGATACCAACTCATGAAAATGCACACCGCAGCACACCTCATCTGCAGCGTAATTGAACGAGAAACAAAAGCACTCACGACAGGCAACCAACTTAATATTGCTACTAGCAGAGTAGACTTAGACTTGGAACAATTGGACAAACAACAACTGGATACCTGGCAAGAAAAAATTAACCATTATATCCAACAAGACTTACCCGTAACGGTTTACTACTTACCAGCACAAGAAGCACTTCAAGACACAACACTCTTCAAACTAGCAGCAGGATTCAAACACACCCACCTAGAAAAGATACGGATCGTAGACATACAAGGCATAGACAAAGAAGCAGACGGTGGGACGCACGTGAAAAGCCTCAAAGAACTCGGCAACGTTGTTTTCACCAAAACAGAAAATAAAGGAAAGGGAAGAAAAAGAATCTACTTCCAACTACAACCATGACACTCCTCACCACCTACTTACAATTCTTAAATACTCATACCATGACTTACCTAGCCATTATCATCCTCGGCATCATCAGCTACTTCGTAGGAAAAACCATAAAAAAGTACACTCTCAAAGAAGTACAGCAAGGAAGACGATGGATAGAAACATGGGTAAACCTTCTAGGCATAATCTCACCATTACTTATCATAGGCTATATGAGCATTAACACGAAAATGCCCTGGCTTATTTTTATCAGCATCTTCTTATTTATTATTATGACTTTCAGCTTGTATTTCCTGCAACCAGCACTGATTCACGGCATATGCATAGGCATACTTCCCAGCTATTTACCCTTACCTGTCCTTTATTATCTAAATAACCTTGCAGAATCAAGCATCAACAACACCTGGAAAAACAATCTTACTCTAACAGTTATAGGTATCATTATTGGTATTGTTATCCACTACTTCTACTTCAGCACCGGCATCCTCTTCCTCCTTTACTAAAGAATAACAAACCATAAAAACCATCTTTCCCTAAGAAAAAACATGGCACTCTACCTCATAGGACTAGGATTAGGAGATGAAAGAGATATTAGCATCAAAGGACTCGCAGCAATAAAACAAGCAAGAAAGCTTTACCTAGACGTCTACACATCACAACTACAAGTTGCGATAGACCAATTAGCAACTTACTATGGAAAAAATATTATCGCAGCAGGAAGAGAACAACTAGAAAATGGCATGGAAAACATCCTAAAAGAAGCACAACAAGATGACGTCGCACTCCTCATCATCGGAAGCCCAACAGCAGCAACAACACACTTCACCTATGTCATGGAAGCAAAAAAGAAAAACATACCCGTACATATCATAGAAAACGCATCCGTCTTTTCCGCCATAGGCATCACCGGATTATTCCTCTACAAATTCGGCATGACTATTAGTATACCACGAGACAATAAACACTTAGAAACACCCTACAAAAACTACCTCAACAATCACGAACAAGGACATCACACACTCTTCTTACTTGACACCCAAGAAAAACCACTCACTGCACGAGAAGGACTCAACTATCTTATGAGCAAAGGACTACCACCCACAACAACCATCATTGGATGCGCAGCACTTGGAAGCGAACAACCAGAAATAAAAATCGCAACCGCAGAACACCTACAACTTACTCACTACCCACAATGTTTTATCATACCAGGGAAACTACACTTTTTAGAAGAAGAAGCACTACAGTTCTGGAAAAAACATGCCCTACCTTAACATCACCGTAAAAACTGGAAAAAAAGAAACAAAGATACTCCACCAAGAAGAAAACAATCTTATTATTACACTCCATGCACAACCAAAAAATAACGAAGCAAACAAAGAACTACTAAAATTCTTAGAAAAAACTTACCATAAAAAAGCAACTATCATCACCGGCATGACCGCAAAGAAAAAATTAGTACAACTTTCTTGAATAGTACAGCAATGTTTATATAGAAGCTAACCCCCACACATAAGACCTCAGGTATCAGGCCACAAAACAACAACTCTAGACAGGTGGATTCCATGAGTCAAGAAAAAGAGGATATTTCTGTACGAACAGTTTCATTACCAGAACATCGGCGGTTACGACTACCATCAATTGATGTGCAAGCAATGGTTATAACAGCACCACCCACACGACAACTTTTTTTAAGCCCTAGTCAAGACACTTTTGTACCTGTAACTGTAACCAAAGGCGGTGTGCCTATGCATAATAAATATTGTTCATCATGCCTCCACACCCTACCCTTTCTTGATCTGAGAACACATCTTCTCTGCTCACGCTGTAACTATAAACTAGATCGACCAGGCGAAAGTTATAGCACTCCTTAAGAGGCTTTTTGCTTTGCAGAATTAAACGACAATGCAGCAACCAAGCTTTTCTCTACAACGTCGCCTGAACGAGCATCAATCTTCACATTCAACACATTCAACGTTGACGTTAACAACGTAATATTCCATAACGGCCTCTTCATCTGCTGCAAAATCATAATGGTCTTGTTCACCAATTCTTTAGGATAATCAGCCTTACGAACAGACTCAACAATAGCCAACGCATCAGCAACACTTATTTTTACTTTATCTAAATGTAACTCATCAACAACCTGATCTGTAGGCTTAAAAATCTTAGACTCCTCAGCAACATCAGAAATAACATCACCCACCATAAATGTTTTAGCAGTATTTTCCTTAGCATTAAAAAAACCAACCTCCCACACCTGAGGATCAGCATGAATACCGAAAACAACATACAAGAAAGACTTCTTATTAGCAGCCTGCCACTCCTGAAACTTACTATCCGCACGCAAACGCTCAACAACCTTAAAAATATCCATCATGCTAAAGATCTGGAACGCATCTTCTCCACCAGTTCAGCAACAAAATCCGAAATGGGAACACCAAACTTCACCTTACCATCCAATGTGCGAATAGCTAACGAAGAAGCCTGCTCTTCCTTATCACCCACCGTAATCATATAATTAATGTTCTGCAACTGAGCATTACGAACCTTCTTAGCGATCGTCTCACCAGAAATATCCGTCTCCACACGCAAACCCGCTTGAGATAGCGCAACAGCAACCTTTTGTGCATACGCAATATTCTTATCAGACAGGCTCATAACAATAACCTGTATAGGAGACAACCACAACGGGAACTTACCTTCGAAATGCTCTGTTAACACGCCAATAAAACGCTCCAAAGAACCAAGAATGGCACGATGTATCATAATAGGCGTATGCTTCTTACCATCAGCACCATCAAACTGCAAATTAAAACGTAACGGCATTTGAAAATCAACTTGAATAGTTGCAAGCTGATGCAAACGCTTCAAAGAATCCTTCATAAAAATGTCAATCTTAGGACCATAAAAAGCACCCTCACCCGCGTCAATAGTAAAATCTAACTTTTTCTCTTTTAAGGCCATTTCTAAAGCAGCTTCAGCTTTATCCCAATGATCATCAGAACCTAAACGTTTTTCCGGGCGCGTTGACAATTTAATTTCTACTTCCACATTAAATGTTTTCTTATAAACGAAATCTACAAAATCTATAACCTTCAATAATTCGTTTTGCAAGTCCTCTTCAGCAATAAAATTGTGGGCATCATCCTGAGAAAACTTACGAACACGCGTCAAACCAGCAAGTGTACCTTTCAGTTCATTACGATGCAAAGCAGCAAAATCCGCCAAACGCAAAGGAAGATCGCGATAACTATTCACCAAATTTCTGAACATTAAACAATGAGAAGGACAATTCATAGACTTAAAACCAAACTCACGATTATCAACATTCAACACGAACATGTTCTGCTGATAATGTTCCCAATGGCCAGAGGTCTCCCACAATGACTTATCATATAACAATGGCGTAATAACCTCCTTGTAACCACGATTTGCATACTGTTCACGCAAAAACTTCATGAGCTCTAAATAGATAATTGTGCCCTTAGGATAAAAAAAAGGAGCGCCAGGAGACTCCTCATGCATTTCAAACAACTGCAAACGCTTACCTAGAACCATATGATTGCGCTTCTCCGCCTCGACCAACATTTGCAAGTAGCTGTCTAATTCTTGTTTAGAAAAAAAAGCAGTACCATAAATCCTTGTAAGCATTGGATTCTTTGCATCACCACGCCAATACGAACCTGCTAGTTTCATCAGCTTAAAATGTTTCACTTCACTAGTTGAATCCAGATGTCCACCGCGACACAAATCAATAAAATCACCCTGTTGATAAATAGTAATTTCACCATCTTTCAAGTCCTTAATAAGTTCTAATTTAAAACGATTATGAATAAATAACTGCTGCGCTTCCTTTTTTGATGTTTCTATACGCACTAGAGAAAGATTACGCTTAACAATTTCTTTCATCTTTTCTTCAATCTTTCCTAAATCTTCTTCTTTGATAGGTAAGTTAAAATAGTCATTATAGAAACCGTTCTCAATAGGCGGCCCTAGTGTGGGCAAAGCCTCTGGATACAACTCTTTAATTGCATGTGTCATGACATGTACTGCTGTATGTCTTAGTTTATCCAATTCGGAAGGCACCTTTTCCATAAACAAAAAAGAATAAAGAACCTATTTAAAGATATCTGTACTTTTCTTACGATAAACTATAAAAACTGCTAATAACCAAGAAAACACTATGAAAAAAGGTGCTTTGCTTATTCTCTTTCTCCTCCTTCTCCCTATTGTCGAAGCAACCATAACTGTTGACGGACCGAGTAACACTGTCTATAACATAGGAGATACAGCAACACTTACCGGAGTCATCACTACAACTAAAGACATCTTAGGACAACTAAAAATAGACCTTCAATGCCAAGGCAACGTACAACTCTTCGCGAAAATAGTCAGCATCAAGAAAAACCAACGCGTAACCTTCAACGAACAACTACCCTTACCTTTATACTTTGAAAACACCTGCGTCTTTAAAACAAGTATTACGGAAAATAACCTTATCATTGATGAAGCAACCAGCAGAACATTCACTATCAGCAAAGAACTCCAAGGGAAAATAGCAGTAGACCACCAACAAGCACAACTAGGAGAAACACTTACTCTCACTGGAGAATTCTACAAACTTGACGGCACACTCATCAACGGACAAGCAACGATTTATTACAAACAGGGAGAAACTATTACTAACATCGAAACAACACCTATTGAAGAAGGAAAAATGACCCACGAAAAAAATACTGCAGCGCAACCACCCGGCACCTACACTATTCAAGTACAAGCACAAGATAACGTCGGCAACCAAGGAACATTCGCCCTTGAAAATATTCAACTCACGAACACGCTTACTGTCACGCACAACCTTAATAATAACCACGTTCTTCCCGGAAAAAACTTAGACATCAAAGGAACTGTACAAACACAGGGAACAGAACTCGCTGAAGGAAGCATTACTATTACCACAGAAGACCAAACAGAAGAGACTACTATCAACAATGGTGATTATGCAA
>DATDVL010000059.1:0-24114 GCA_035290025.1 Candidatus Nanoarchaeia archaeon | reverse complement strand
GCTGGAAGGTCACAAAAAATGCTGTGACAAAATCACAGCATTTCAAATCCATTGATGCAATGCAAGAAGCTCTAGAAAGCTTTTGGGACAAACACACTTTTACGCAAGGATTTATGCGTTATTTATGTCGCTAACTAAATTATGAGAAGTCTTTTAAACGTCCAGGATATTAGAGGTGGTATGAGAGTGTTAACTGCTGTTTTGCAAAAGGATGAAGACTTGTACGTCGCTAAGTGTATTGAAATAGGTACGGTTAGTCAGGGCAAAACAGTTGAAGAAGCGCTTGCAAATTTGAAAGAAGCCACCGAATTATATTTAGAGGAAATGCCCTTAAAAGAAGAGCTTGCTCGTCCTATTGTTGCAACATTTGAGGTGGTTGAGAGTGACGCGGTTTAGGTGTTCTGGTGCTGAGTGTGTTAAAATTCTTTGCAATAAGTTTGGTTTTTCAGTGAGTCGTCAGCGGGGGAGTCACGTGGTATTAATAAAAATAGAGGAAGAAAAATCACGACGGTTGTTCCATTACATAGTAGAGTGGCAATAGGCACATTGAAAAGTGCTTTGGATCTTGCTGATATTAAAGAGGAAGATTTTATGAAATTTTTATGACAATATTTAAATAGGTAGTTTATTCTTTTTTGAGGAAGAGGTGATTAATGGAATTATTTTTTAAGGCTCGTTCAGTGGTAGTTATTGGTGCTTCTCGTAATCCTTCTAAGGTGGGTCATGTTATTCTTAAAAATTTATTGGAGTCTTGTTTTCAGGGTAAATTATTTGCTGTTAATCCTCATGCTTCTTCTATTTTGAATGTTGCGTGTTATGTTTCTGTTGCTCATCTTCCGCAGAAGGTTGATTTGGCTGTTATTGCTGTTCCTGTTGTTGAGGCGTTGCGTGTTGTTGAAGATTGTGGTAAGAAGAATATCAAGCATATTATTATAGTCACTGCTGGTTTTGGTGAGCTGGGTAATCATGATGATGAAATTCGTTTGCAAGTGTTGGCAAAAAAGTATAATTTAGAGGTTATTGGTCCTAATGTTCTTGGTACATTGGATGTATATTCGGGTGTGGATACATTGTTTTTGCCTCGTTTGCGTTTGAATCGTCCGAAGCCTGGCGGTATTTCTTTTGCTTGCCAGTCTGGTGCTGTGGGTTCTGCTATGCTTGATTTGATGGCGAAGGAGGGTTATGGTTGTGCTAAGTTTATTAGTTATGGTAATGCTACGATTGTTGATGAGTCTGATTTGGTGGAATATTTGGGTGATGATAAAGAGACCAAGGTTATTTGTTTGTATGTTGAGGGTGTGAAGAATGGTCGTCGTTTTTTTGATGTTTGTAAAAGGGTTTCTCGTAAGAAGCCTATTGTTTTTTTGAAAGGTGGTGTTACTGCTGCGGGTGGTAAGGCTGCTATTTCTCATACTGCTGCTCTTGCGGGTAGTGTTGAGGTCTATAAGGCTGCTATGCTTCAGGCGGGTGTTGTCTGGGCTGATAATTTGGAGGATTTGTTTGATTTTGCTCGTGTGTTGGAGAAGGCGAAAAAACCTTTGGGAAGAAAAGTACAAGTTATTACGAATGGTGGCGGTTATGGTATCTTGTCTGCTGATGCTGTTGAGTTGAATAAGCTAGTATTAACTTCTTTGCAGTCACGTACTGTTGATTCTTTGAAGAAGGTGTTGCCTCCGTTGGTGGTTGTTAGTAATCCTATGGACTTGATTGGTGATGCGACGACGGAGCGGTATCGTGTTGCAATGGATGCTTGTTTATCAGATAAGCAAGTTGATATGTTACTTGTTATTTTGTTGTATCAAACTCCCTTGATTACGTCTGATGTTGTTGATGTGGTGAAGGAGGCGTTTACTAATACCAAGAAGCCGTTGTTTGTTGTTTCTACGGGTGGTGAGTTTACGGATGTGCATAAGCGAAATTTGGAGGAGTTTGGTATTCCTTGTTTTTCTTTCCCTGAAAGGGCGGTGAAGGCAATGAAGATTTTGGTGGATTATTATAACAAAGATTAAAAATAAAGTGTAATTATAAAAAAATATGAAAACACTTCTTGAATTGTGTGATAGAGATATTGGATTAAAAAATAAAAAAGTGGGTATTTGGAAAAAACGTAGCGCCGTCCGTTGCGTTCTATTTCGCAATAATCAAGTTGCACTATTAAATGTGCAAAAAGAAAATTATCATAAGCTTCCTGGTGGTGGTATTGAAGATGGTGAAGAATTAGAGAGTGCTTTGCATCGTGAGGTTGCTGAAGAGGTTGGTTCAAAAATAAGAATAGGTAAAATTCTTGGTAGGATTATTGAATATAAAAGCAAGCATGAATTAGTGCAGAATTCAATATGTTTTCTTGCTAAAGAAATTAGTTCAGGTAAAACAGATTTTACTCAAGATGAGATCGATGATGGTTTTAAGGTTGAGTGGTATTCTTTGAGAGATGCAATAAATGTATTAAAAAAAGATAGCCCAAAGGATTATACAGGAAAGTTCATCGTCCGAAGAGATGTAAGATTTTTAGAAGAAGCAATGAATATAACATAAATTATTATAACAAGTGGTTATTGTGGTTCTATAATAATTTTCTTTCCTTGTTTGCTAATGGCGATCTCTGTTTTTTCAGTGAGTTGTAATTGTCTTTCTAGATCTGCAGGTATTCTAAAAACGAGTCCTCCTGTGCTTTTGCTCAGATGGCGGTAGAGTTTCAGTGGTTCCGACCATACCCCTAGTTTTCTTGCGATGATAATCGTCTTTTGTGTTTCTCCAGAATCAGGAAATTCTTCTTTGCAGTTTTGACATCGCGCTCCTTCGAGTATGAAAATATAGCCTTCTACATCAAAGATGATATCATCTACTTGTTCAAATGGTCCTTTTTTACAGATAGGGCAGTTTTTCATGTTTTTTCAGTTCCAGTGATAACATAAAGAGTTTTTTCATCTTCATTTTTGACAAATATTATTTTTTTGCTTTTATTTCCTGTATGACTATAGGCTTCGTATTTAATTTTTCCTACTTTGACAATCTTTGATGCAGAGCAAATGAGGTGATGGACTTCTTCAAGGTCGTAATCCCATTCCCGCATCCAACTCAGGGCGAAATGTTTGCTCACCCTTACTTGGTAGGCTTGGAAGTTAATCACTTTTTCACTACTTTTTGTATAGTCTTTGTTATATATAAACCTTTCTTCTTCAGGTATTTCGGGAGTCATTCACAAGAAAAAGTAAGAATTCTTTTTAACTATTGTGTAAGAAATAACGAAAATTTTCCGCAATTAAATTATTCTTGTCCCTTTCTCATCATAAATATGTATCACATTGACAGGGCATACTTCTGCTGCTTCTTTCATCTTTGGTAGTTCCTTTTCGTCAATCCAGAGTATAAACCTACCATTTTCTTCTTTTGCTCCTTCCAAGTCTACTTTTCCGTCATTGGTAGGTAACCATCGTTTGCTGTGCACGGCAACACAGGCTAATGCTCCTATGCACTCTACTTTAATGAATTCTACTTTGTATTTTGCCATGTTTTTTTCTCGAGGGAGTTGATTTATAAAACTTGTTGTGGTGTTAAAAACAGAGGTGAATAATATTTATATAGTCCTAATAAAATTATAGGGGTAATGAAAAGTAGACTTATAATACGTACCAATCCTCCAAGAATTCCTAGTTTCTTGCAAAGTCCTAATGGTTTAGACTTATTAGTAACAAATTTTGTTAAAAAAAATGGTGTATTTGCTCCCAAGGTGACTTATTTTGATAATGGACGTATTGCCGTACTACAATGGTCTGGTCGTGGTGAACAGCTAGTAATGTTTGGTCCTCGTGAGCATGAAGAAAAAGGTTGCGGCTGTGGTGCAGGCACTAGGAGATTTCCTGATACCTATGAGTACCATGCAGAAGGTTTTATGCCAAGTATACAAAGAAGAATACTACTCAAATTAGAAGCACATACTATTGCTAGTTATCATGATGAACCAGCGTTTGGTGGTCCAAACAGGGAGTTGATAGGTTTTAGGGTTGAGCGTTTGGATACTTCTTCTTATTGGTTTGTTGGTCCTGGGAAATAGAAATAAGCGATATCTTTTTATAATCTTTTAAGTAGTTTTCTTGCTGAGGTGATAGTTTGGGTCGTCTTTTAATGTTTAATGGAACTGAGTGCACACATTGTCATGAAATGGAACCGTTAGTGCAGCGTTTAGAACAAGAGCTAAAAGTTAAGGTTGAGCGTTTGGAAGTGTGGCATCATGAGGATAATGCTTTATTGTTGAGAAAGTTAGCTGCAGGTAAGTGTGGTGGTATCCCTTTTTTCTTTAATGAGGATTCTGGTAAGTGGATTTGTGGTGCTGCGTCGTATGATAAGCTGAAAGAGTGGGCGAAGGTCTGAGTATGCAAAAAGAAGTTGCTAATTTTTCTGTGAGTTTTGTGCAGGTGCTTGATGAATCAGGTAAGGTTGATAAGGAGTTAATGCCGAAGATTTCTGATCAGCAATTAGTCTCGTTGTATGAGTGGATGGTGTTGACGCGTTTGTTTGATGAGAAGTGTGTTAATTTGCAGCGTCAAGGTCGTTTGTTGACGTATGCTCCTATGAAGGGTCAGGAGGCTACGATTATTGGTTCTTCGTTTGTTCTTGATAAGGATGATTGGATGGTTCCTTGTTTTCGTGAGTCAGGTGCTTTTCTTGTTCGTGGTTTTCCTATGGAAATGTTGTTGCAGTATTGGGGTGGTGATGAGCGTGGTATGAAGATTCCTGAAGGTGTGAATACATTGCCTATTGCTATTCCTGTGGGTACGCAGACGTTGCATGCTACAGGTATCGGTTTTGCTTTGAAGTATAAAAAAGAAAAAGCTGCTGTTATTGCTTATTTTGGTGATGGTGCTACGTCTGAGGGTGATGTGCATGAGGCGTTGAATTTTGCGGGTGTGTTGCAGTTGCCGGTTGTTTTTGTTTGTCAGAATAATCAGTGGGCTATTTCTGTTCCGTTGAAGCAGCAGACTGCTAGTCAGACCTTGGCACAGAAGGGTTTCGCGTATGGTTTTTCTAATTGTGTGCAAGTTGATGGTAATGATGTTTTGGCGGTTGTTAAAACAGTTCAGGATGCTTTGGTTCGTGCTCGTGCGGGTAAGGGTCCTTCGTTTATTGAGTGTGTTACCTATCGTTTGTCGAATCATACGACTGCTGATGATTATCATAAGTATCGTTCTGATGCTGAGGTTGTTGCTTGGTCAAAGAAAGATCCTATTGTTCGTTTGCAGAAATTGTTGTTGAGTAAAAAATTATGGTCTGATAGTTATGAGAAGGAGTTATGGGGACGTTTAGCAAAGCAGGTTGATGATGCGGTGAAGAAGTATGAGTCGTTGCCTCCTGCTGATCCTTTGGATATTTTCAAGTTTATGTACGCGCAAATGACTCCTGCATTAGAAGAGCAGATGCGTTCGTTGAAGCAAGAGCTGGGTGGGGGGTTATGAGTTTGGAGTCTCGTGTTGCGTATTGGGTTGATTTGGGTGTTCGTCCGTATGCAGATGTTTTGGCATTACAGCAACAGCTAGTTGGTCTTCGTCAGGCGGATAGTATTCCTGATGTTATTTTGAGTGTGCAGCATCCTTTGGAGGTTAGTTTTGGTAATGATAATGCTCATAATATATTTAGTGATAAACTATTGAGAGAAGCTGGTTCTAGGGAAGCTGTAATAGATTATTTAGCACGTCAGGGTATTGGTTTTTCTCATACAAGTCGTAGTGGTGGTGCTACAGTTCTTTCTCCTGGCCAGTACGTTTTTTATCCTATTGTTGATGCTGATCGTATTACAGGTCGTTCGTTGGGTGTCAGTGAGTATAAGTCTCGTATTTATCGGATAATGTTTAGGTCATTGCAGGCTTTGGGTGTTCAGAATATACATATGGGTTCTCAGCAGAGTTTTGAGACTCGTGGTGAGCGTAAGGATGTTTGGGTGCAGCGTGATGGTAAGGTTTTGAAGATGGGTTCTAAGGGTATTTCTTTGTCAGGCAAGGTTGCGTATCATGGTTTTTCTTTGTATGTTGATGCTTCGTGTGTTAAGCCTTTTTGGTTGGTGCATCCTTGTGGTTATTCTGCTCAGGAAGTAGCCGTTACTTCTGTAGAACATGAGGTTGGTCGTCCTGTTGATGCTCGTGATGTTGTTGCTCATGTTAAGAATGCGGTGATGAATATTTTTTCTTATGAAAAAGTCATGGAAAAGAGTATAGATGACATTACTCCTGGGGTGATGGTTAATGCCGTTGCGTAATATGGTTCAGGCTATTAATCATGCGTTGCAGTTGGAGATGCGTCGTGATCCAAACGTTGTTGTTTTGGGTGAGGATGTTGGTGTTGATGGTGGTGTTTTTCGTGTGACTGATGGTTTGTTGGATGAGTTTGGTGCTTTGCGTGTTGTTGATACTCCTTTGGCCGAGTCGGGTATTGTTGGTTGTTCTATTGGTATGGCTGTGAAGGGTTTACGTCCTGTTGCGGAGATTCAGTTTGAGGGTTTTTCTTTGCCTGCTATGGATCAGTTGTTTTCTCATGCTGCTCGTTTGCGTAATCGTTCTCGTGGTTCGTTGTCTGTTCCTTTGGTAGTGCGTATGCCGTGGGGTGGTCGTGTGAATGCTTTGGAGCATCATTCTGATTGTCCCGAATCATATTTTGTGCATACACCGGGTTTGAAGGTGGTTGTTCCTTCTTCTCCGTATGATGCTAAGGGTTTGTTGTTGTCTGCTATTCGTGATCCTGATCCTGTTATTTTTTTTGAGCCGAAGAAGTTGTATCGTGCGTTTAAGCAGGAGGTTCCTGATGATGATTATACCATTCCTTTGGGTAAGTCTTCTGTTGTTCGTGAGGGTGAGGATGTTTCTATTTTGACGTATGGTTCTTTGGTGCATGATGCTTTGGCTGCTGCTGAGGTGTTGAAAGGTGATGTCTCTGTTGAGGTTGTTGATTTGCGTTCTCTTTCTCCGTTGGATCGTGATGGTATTGTTCATTCTGTTGTCAAGACGGGTCGTTGTTTGGTGGTGCATGAAGCTCCGAAGACGTTGGGTATGGGTGCGGAGATTGCTGCTCTTGTCAATGAGAAGTGTTTGTTTGATTTGCAGGCTCCTGTTGATCGTTTGACGGGTTTTGATACGGTTGTTCCTTTGCCAAAGTTAGAGAGTTTTTATCAGCCGTCGAAGGAGCGTATTATTGCTCGTGTGAAGAGGTTGATGTCTGCATGACGTTGGCGTATCATTATAGTCATCATGAAGCTAATTTTGGTCTTCCGCTAAAGAAGCAGGTTAAGGGTGGTATGCATGTTGTTTTAGAAATAGTTTTACAGCATAAGGATTCATTTATTGCTTTACGTCGTCCAGGCATTCCTGGTCATGAGCCGCTTCCTGAGGCATTATTTTTTTGTCATGATCTTCCACAGTATGGTGAGTCGTTGGATATTGCTGCTAAGCGTATTGTTGTTGCGCAGTGTGGTAGTAAAGTAAAGAGTACGAAGGTTGTTACTGCTGAATCTTTTCTTGATAAAAAGGAAGGTCAGTGGGTTATTATTCTGTATATAGTCGCGCAGGTGGAACAGCTTCCTAAGCCAGGTGTTTTTGGTAATAAAGTTAGTGCAGTTAAAGTTTTTGGTGCAGGAAGTGTTCCTGATGGTTTTGCTTGGTGGTCTCGCAAAGATGTAAAGGATTTCTTGGTGGGGTTATCATGATTTTTGAGTTTCGTTTTCCTGATGTTGGTGAGGGTATTACTGAGGGTGAGTTGGTGGAGTGGTTGGTTAAAGAGGGTGATCGTGTTACACAAGATCAGCCGTTGGCAAAGGTAGAAACAGATAAGGCATTGATTGATATTCCTGCTCCGCAACCAGGTGTTGTTTTGAAGTTGCATATTGCTAAAGGTGCTGTTATTAAGGTTGGTCAGGTGTTGGTGACGTTGGGTCAGCCAGGTGATGTTGTTGCTTCGGGTACAAAGTTTGATTCTGCAGGTGTTGTTGGTTCTTTGGAGGTTTCTGAGAAGATTTTGCCGTTGCCCGTGCAAAGGGAAGTTGCTGTAATAAGAAAGTCTTCAATAAAGGTTTTGCCTGCTGTTCGTCAGTTGGCTACTGATTTGGGTGTTGATATTGCTGCTGTTATTCCTTCAGGTAATTTAGGTCAGATTACGAAGAATGATGTGATGGTTGCTGCAAAGAAAAAGTCAGAACCTATTTCTGAAGTAAAGGTGCAGGAGCCTCCTTCAGTTAAGGTGCAGATGAAGTTTGATTTTTATGGTCCTATTGATCATGTTCCCGTGAAGGGTGTTCGTAAGGCTACGTTGAAGAAGATGGAGGATTCATGGCATAATACCGTTCCTGTGACACATATGGATGAGGTTGATATTACTAAATTAGTGGAGTTGCGTAATGCAGAGAAGGAGAAGGCTGAGAAGTTAGGGGTGAAGTTAACGTTTTTGCCGTTTGTGATAAAGGCGGTTGTGGAATCGTTGAAGGAGCATCCTATGTTGAATTGTTCTTTGGAAGATGATGATATTGTGGTAAAGAAGTATTACAATTTTGGTGTTGCTGTTGATACTGCTGATGGTTTGTTGGTTCCTGTCATTAAGGGTGTTGATCAGAAGAATATTTTGGAGTTGTCAAAAGAAATTATGGTTGTTGCGCAGAAGGCTAAGGATCGTTCTTTGGATCGTGCTGATTTACAGGGTGGTTCTTTTACGTTGACGAATGTTGGTTCGTTGGGTGGTGTTTTTGCTACGCCTATTATTAATTATCCTGAGTGTGCTATTCTTGGTTTGGGTAAGGTGCAGGAGCGCCCTATGTTTGTGGGTGCAAAAGTCGAGAAACGTTTTATGTTGCCGTTGTTTGTGACGTTTGATCATCGTTTGGTTGATGGTGCTGAGGCTGCTCGTTTCATGAATAAGGTGAAAGAATCGTTGCAGGATCCTGAGTGGTTATTGTTGGAATTGTAATCAGGCGACTCTTGCTCGTGCTTTTTTTAGTGCTCGTTCTGCTATTTGTTGTATTCTTGTACGAGTAACTTTTTTTCCCGTTGCGGGTGAGATAAGTAGTGCTGCGATGTCTGCAAAACTAGTTTCTTGCACTTCGCGTCGTTCAATGATGTCAAGTTCAAAAGGTGACAATGTTCTTTTTACAAGGGCTACTTGCTCTGCAATATTGGATAATCTGATAGGATTAGGGCTGGCATAATCACAAGTATCATCTATATGTTGTACACGAAAGGTGTGATAACCATCTAAGGCTTTGGTAAATTCTTTTTCAGTGAGTATTCCTGCATCTTTAATAAATGGCCATAATCCTTCAAGAGTAAATGATCTTTTAAATTCTTGAGTTAGTGCTCTTTGTAGTTGGAGAAGCTTGTTAATAATTTCATGAGTATGGTGGTTGACATGGATGACTCCTTGTTCATCGCTTATTGCCCGTGTGATGTAGTGTAAAATGCGAGGAGTGGCATAGGTACTGAATTCTGCTCTTTGAGGGTCATAATATTGTAGTGCCTGTTGTAGTCCAAGCATGCCAATATTCATAAGATCGTCGATAGTATGTGTGCTGTTATGCCTTGCGAATCTTTTTGCTAGAGAATATACTAATCGTGCGTTACTGAGTAATAATCTTTCCCGTATGGATGGTTCTTCTTTTCTTGCGCAGAGTTCTTTGAATTGTGCTGATGGCAAAAGCGGGTAATGGTCAAATACCCAGTGATACCAGCTTTCTTTGGGTAGTCGTTGATAAGGTTTTATGTGCATGATAAAACTGTGTAAAAGATAGTTTTAAATATTTATGGTCTTAAGGGAGTGTTGGGGTTCACATGGATGTTTCACGAATAAAACCAGCTGATATTCATAGTAATTGCTATGTAGGTGGTTTCGGTCGTTGTGAGTCTGAAAATATTATCAAGTATCTTCTTACAGCAAACCAGAGATTAGGTCATTGGAGTCCAGCAACGATTCCGAGAGAAACGGTCATGTTTGGTGTATCAAGAATTTCATCATCAGATCGAGTGTGGGATTGGACTGATGTTATTGCAATGATTGCTTGGGGGTGGTTGGAACTTGAAGGTGATAAAAAACGTAAGCGTATCCTTCGTACAGCAAGAGTTAACGATGCATTAGATATGTTATGCATAGACACTGCTGAACCTGTTAATTTATCTCCAAGTGATAAGTTTTATTTAACGGGTGCAACTATTGCTCGTCTTTATGAGTGTCATCGTGTCGGTCAGCCTTGTCGTGAGCCAGAAATCCCTAGGGGTAATTATGCCCGTCCTTCAGCACAATTAACATTGCCGTTATTTTAGTGTTTTTTCTATTCTGTTCATGGCTTCTTCTATTTTTTCGTAAGTAGTTGCGTAGCTGCATCTGATGTATCCTTCTCCGTTGTTGCCAAATTCTTTTCCGGGTACGACTCCTACTTTTGCTTGTTGTAATAGTTTTGCTGCGAAGCGGAAGCTGTTGTTGCTATAATGCTGTATATTGCTGAAAGTGTAGAATGCTCCTTGGGGCATGAGTGTTTTCATGTTGAGTTGGTTGAGTCGTTTGACTAAGAATTTTCTCCTTCGGTCATATTCATAGACCATGGTTTGGATGTATTTTTTTGGTAGTGTTAGTGCTTTTGTTGCGATTATTTGGCTGGGATTGGGTGCTGATATAGTTGTGTTGGGGTGGAGTCGTGTCATGGCTTTGATAATTTTTTTCGGTCCTGCGGCGTAGCCTATGCGGAACCCACACATGGCGTAGCTTTTGCTGCATGTATACATGCTGACGACGTTGTCTTCCATGCCGTTGAGGCTTCCTATGCTGACATGTTTATTATTATCATAGAGTATGTGTTCGTAGGCTTCATCGCTGAATATATACAAGTTGTTGTCTATGGCGATGTCCGCTATGGCTTCTAATATTTTTTTTGGTATGACCATGCCGGTGGGGTTGCTGGGTGTTGTCAGGACGATGGCTTTTGTTCTTTTTTTGTCGATGATTTTTTTTAGTACATCAGGGTCAATCATAAAATCGTTGTCTTGATAGACAGGTAGTTTTACAGGTATGGCATGAATAATATCTAGGATAGATTCGTAGCCTAAGTAGCCAGGGTCGGGTAGGATTATTTGTTCTCCGACGTCTAAGCTACACATACTGGCGAGCATGAATGCTTCTTGGCTTCCTACCGTGACGATGATGTTGTCTTCTTCTGTTTGGATATTGTTTTCTTGTGCTAGTTTTTTTATGATGGCTTGTTTTAGGTCTTTTCTTCCTCCAGGTGGTGCGTAGTGGTTGCAGTTTTTGTCGAGTTTATGGAGTTCTTGAACTAAGGGTTCGGGTAACGAAAAGTCTGGTTGTCCTGGTCCTAGGCTAATAATGTTTTTGTCTTCTTCTGCTATTTTGAGGAGTTTTGCTATAACTGCTTCTGGTAGTTCTCGTTCTCGTTCAGAAATATGTACCATGTTCACCTCTTCTTGTGTTTGATAGGTTCATCATCTTTTTATAGGTTTGTATCACTGAAATCTTATGGCTGTTCGTTATTCCCATCGTGATGATAAGTCTTCTTCGAGAAGGTCAGATTCTGAGAGCAGGGCTGCTCGTGCTGAGGCTTTAGAGAATTTTCTTGTTGCTGTTATTTATGATATGCGTCGTGGTTGCACTCCCTATGGTACTTTAAGCAGCCAATGTCCGCGTTTAGAATTGGATAGACTTGTTAGTAGCAAGCCTTCTGATGTGGCACAAGCTTTGGCCAGGGAGGTTTTTGGTTTATATGACCGAGCAAATTCTTTGGGTTTGCGTACATTAAGAGAAAATGCTGAATATGAACATGTTGATCCTGTTGTCTTATTAGCTCTATTGTTAGGAAAAAATCGTGAAGAATATTTTAGGCGTGCAGAAATACGGTAAGTTTTAAAAAGTAGTAATAATTGAGAATATATATGTCTACAAAGAGTGTGGTGACGTCTGTTAGTTTTGTGGTGCTTATTCTTTTGACAGGGTATCTATCATATGAATTTGTCCATCGTGGTGATATTATTGATGCACGTAATATACTCATTAATGAAACACTTGCAAAGCTTGGTGCGGAAACGTCGCGTGCTGATGCTTTAAATGGGACTGTTGTTCAGCGTGATAGTGCTATTCAAAAACTAGAGGGTAATGTTGCTGAGCAAGAACAGGTTATTTCTCATCAGGAGTCGTTGATTAATGAAATTAAGGATATTGCTGAGCAGCAGGAGCAGGAGATTCAGCATTTGCGTGATGTTCAGGCTTCGTTGCAGGAAGAGGGTAAGATCATTGTTGACCAGTGGGGTCCTACATTGGTGTTGTATGATAATGTTGATATTTATGAGAAGCAGGCGCCGTTTATGGAGTTGGTGAAGAATGATGCTACAAATTATGCCAAGTTAGGTATGCCCTTTATTTATTTTAAAGATGAATCAAGGGTTATTGAAGATGGTTTGATTCTTGGTTCGTATTCTACGTTGTATAATTACATCTATATCTATCGTGATAATACAGAGCCTCGTACCGTCTATCATGAAATAGGTCATATCATTTATCAGAAGCTATTTTTGGAGGTTCCTAAGAATAAGGATATTTGGAAGGGTTTATATCAGCAGTTGAAGGATAACGATTTGTTGTCGACAGAGTATGCGAAGACGAATGATCATGAGGGTTTTGCTGAGGAGTATTCTGTGTATAAGACGAAGGTGAAGGACCAGCCAGAGGAAGTGAAGAAATTTTTTAAGCAGGTTGATGATATTATTAATTAAGGATGTTTTTTGTTTGTTCTAAGAGCAGGGTATAGAACATTTTTCTGAATTTTTTTTGTGGCGAGAAGTAGTCCTGGTAGAGTTCTACGAATGATCCTAGTTTTCTTTCTATTTCGTCCATGTTAAGGTTGTAGCATGATTCTATGTGTTGTCTAATAGCAAATGCTTTTTTGGTGTGTATTTTGAGGAGGGGTAAGAGGAAGGAGAGTAGGGCGAATTCGAATTCGAAGACAATGGCTAATAATTCTGGGTCTTTCTTGACTGCGGGTCGTAGTTTTTCATAGAAGACAGGTTGGGGGCATGTTTTTTTGTGGGTAAAATTTATCGCGTAGTAATCTACGAGTAGCTTTCCTTCTTTTTTCTTGATGAGTTCTGTGTTGACATACCAGTCTTTGAGCATGAGTGATGCGCTTCTGCCTATATGTTCGAGAACGTTTTTCTTTTTTTGTGGTAAGGTTAGTTTTGCGAGTGGTTGTAAGTAATATTGTTTATAGTCTTTTTGAAGTGATGTGTAAAGTTTTTTTGCGTAGTGGATGGAATGTAGTATTTCGTGGGTGAGTAGTCCTTGGAGGTAGTTTTTTTGGTAGATGGCTTGTTTGTTGCCTTCCAGATTAATGATAATATAATGGTTGTTCTGATAGTCATAGGAGAAGCTGGTTCCTGCGTGGAGTGCTATTTTAAAAGAAGTTCGTGCTTCTTTGGGTAAGTGTTCTAGGACGAGGTTGCCGTAGCGTTGGTGTTCTAAGATATATATTTCTAAGGGTTCGGGTAATTTGTAATGTTTAAGAATGGCGTGGAGTGCTTGGTCGAATGGTTGGGGATCAATGGTGCCGAGAAAGTGTAAATGCATATAATGGAGATAAGGCTCTTTTTTATAAATACTTTCATTAACTCATGAGTTGTTGTAATTGTTCTATAGTCCTAGCTTGTGTTAATGTTTCTCGTAGTTTTGCTCCACCGATGATTCCTTTGGTGAAGGTGAGTGCTTGCGATTTGATGATGTTAAAGGATAAGTTGTAGGTTTGTGCTAACTGTAGATATTCTTCGAATTGTTTTCTCGGGTCTTTTTTGTCGTAGCTTCCTTTTTTCAAGTAGTCTTGTATTTGTGTGAAGATGTAGGGGTTGCCGAGTGCTCCTCGTGCTATCATGATATAGTCTACATTGGTTTCTTCGAGTCGTTGTTGGAATAGTTCTGGTGTGAATACGTCTCCGTTGCCGATGACGGGTATATGGACATTGTCTTTGACATCTTTGATGATATTCCAGTTTGCTTGTCCGCTGTAACCTTGTTCTTGTGTTCTTCCGTGGATGGCGATGGCTGCTGCTCCTGCGTCTTCAACGATTTTTGCTACTTCTACGGCATTGATGGTCCTGTCGTTGATCCCTGCGCGTATTTTTACAGTTACGGGTCGGTTAATGGCTGTGACAAGTTTGTTGACAAAGTTGCCGATGGCTTCTGGTTGTTTGAGTAAGGCGCTTCCTGCTCCTGTTTTGATGACTTTCCATGCCGGGCATCCACAGTTGATATCAATGATGTCAAATTTTTTTTCTAGGTGTTGTGCTGCTTGGATAATGTCCTGTATGCTGTTCCCAAAGAGTTGTACTGCTACGGGTTGTTCTTCTGTGCTGGTTTGGAGCATGGTTGCTGCTTTTTTGTTGCCGCGGACGATGCTAGTGCTGTTGACGAATTCTGTGTAAGTGAGCCCTGCTCCGTAGCGTTTGCCAAGTGTTCTGAAGGCTACATCAGTTACGCCTGCCATGGGGCTGAGGAAGGCTTTATGCTTTATTTTTGGAAAGGGGTGCATGAATGTTGGAGTGCGTGTAGCTTTTATAAGAATAATGAATAAAAAAGACTACTTAATAGTGACTAATACAGCAAGTTATTTAAATGGAGAAAGAACAGGGAAGATCTATGGCAACAAAAAGCAAGGGCTGGGTAGTTTACCCATTGGAAGATCAAAGAGTACAAGAGTTTGTCATCCCTAGAAAGAGCTTGAAAAGTTTGCGAGAACATAGTAAAAGAAACAGGGAAACAACAGGTTTGCTCTATGGTATAGTTGACAATCAAGTGTTATACTTTTTGGGGTGTACTATTCTTGGTCACGGTTCAAGAACGGCTTGCCAGTTTGATCCAAAGTATCAGAATTTCCATAATAGTTTCGCAGTACAAGCAAAAGAGATGCATCCAGATTTGGTGACTATACTTTACCATAATCATCCTCGGCTCACCCCAAGAGAAGTCTCTTCAGAGGTGCTAGATGCAGTAAGACATGATGTAGAAAGGGGTATTTTTGATTACTTAGAAGATCATGGTGTCCTTCCAACGTTAGAAGAAGCACTTGCCGAAGTCAGCAGGGAGTTGTCAGCACAGGACCAGCAAGTCACGTTTGGTCGGGCGCACGTATTGCTTACAGATACAGAAAGGAAAGGAGATGATTTCTCTAGGGTAAATGCATACAAGTTTGATGCCGATGGTTTACGTGGTGTCAGCCGTTTTCGCTTGAAACTTTTAGAAGATGTAAAACCAGTCACGACGCATAGGCGTGTTGGTGGTATTTGTTCTTCCTTAAAGGCATTGCATCAAAGGACAGTCCTAGACTATTTTGGTGCCTCTTCAGGAAGACAGTGTAAAAGTACTCCTCCTGAGTGTTAGAAATGATAGGTTTAGATTTCTGAATCATAAAGGTTATAAGTAAAAACTGAATTAAGGAGTTTGGGGTGGTTCTCAAATCATTTCATTATAGTCACGGGATAAGGCGGCTTGGTTTCAACACCTCTTTTTCCAGGCCGCCTATCTTTGACATGTTAATGTCCTAAGTATTTTGCGTGGATGCTTAATGCTTCTTTTTCTGTTCGTGCTTTTATTAAGACGCGTGTGGGGGTTAGGTGGATGATGGCAGGATGGAGTTGTTTTTTTAGGGTGTAGTTTCCTCGTAGTTGGTAAGTGTTTGTTCCGCAGAAGGTGGTGATAGGGAATGGTTGGTTAAGATAAACATATTTTTTACTGCAGGCATTGCAAGAAGGGTTTTTCTTGACAGGGTAGTGCTTGATAGTGTTATTCACAGTGTTAATATAGGTAAGTTCTTCAGGCACGACTAGTTTTTTTATGATGCGTTGTGCCAGTGTTGTTTGAAGAATGCTGATCGCTGTTGCCACATCGTTATTGACACCTCGTGTTGCGCAGGTGTCGTGGGTTGTTTTGTTGTGGTAAATGCATTCATAGCAAGGTTTTCCAGGTTGGGTGACGTAGCAGTAACCTTCATTACCTAAGACTGATCCGTAAATCCATGTTTTATGGTTTTTCTTTGCGTAATCGTTGATGAGGAATCGTGTGTACATGTTGTCAGTGCCATCAATGATAATGTTTCCTTGGATAAGGTGTAATGTGCTGCTGTCAAGGTTTTCATCGTGGGCAATGATGATTCCTTGCGGGTGGAGTTCTTGTAACTTTTTTTGTAAAACAAGTGCTTTGCTTTTTCCCAAGTCTTTTTTTGTGTAGAATGGTTGGTGTTCAAGATTAGTTCTATCAATGATATCACGATCAATGATAGTAATAGGTAAATTATGTTGTGCTAATAAGTAAGCTGTTCTGCTGCCGAGTGCTCCTAATCCAATAATAGTAATCATAGGTTGGTTCATGGTATAAGAAAGAGGAATATCTTTAAATAGGTTATTCTTAATTTTAAGGAATATGCTAAAGTTTAGAAAACCCAATACGCCTGATGATTTATGTGCAGAAATACTAACCTACTTTTTTAGGGTAAAAACTGATCCTGGAATAAATTTACCCATGCATATCCGTGCATTAAGAAGGAGAAGGAAGCCTACAGATAACGAAGAATATGTTTGTGATGCTACAGAAGTTGCACGAGTATTAAACGAAAATGACATTGCAACGTTTGTTATTGCTGCTGAACAAGCCAAAGTAGTGCATGAACTGAAGAGAGTTTTTGGCACAGAAGAACCATTTAAAATGGCCTTAAAACATACAAGGCGTAACGTTTACGTTTTAATGACTCGTTTGGGTCACGAGTATAGTGTTGAGGCAAGACTATGAGGTCCTTGCACGTACTTATTGAGCGTTCTGGTAAGAAGGTGAAAGTTGTTTGGAGAAATGATATTTCCATGAAGGATGTAATAATTGCTGCGGGTTGTAATCCTGTTGAAATCGTTCCTGTGGTGAATGGTGAGATAGTTACGGATGCGTATAAGATTAAGGAAAAGGATAAGATAGAATTGTTATCTGTGGTTTCTGGAGGATAGTATGGCCTGTAAAGTTTGTGCGAATCAGCCAGTATATGTAAATCAGAATGGTGTTTCGTTGTGTAAAAATCATTTTATCAAATTCTTTGAGAAAAAAGTGTATAAAACTATTACACAGTATAAGCTAATCGAAAAAGATGATCATATTGTTGTTGCGTTGTCGGGTGGTAAGGATTCTGCTTCGTTGTTGTTCTTGTTGGCGAAGTTACAGTATCAGTTACATTTTTCTTTGTCAGCATTATTAATTGATGAGGGTATTAAGGGGTATCGTGAGGTTACGGTTAAAGATGCAAAGAAGTTGTGTAAGCAGTTAAAAATTCCGTTGAAGATTATTTCCTTTAAGAAGGAGACAGGTAAGACAGTGGATGTGTTGTCACAGGTGATGAATCCTTGTGCGGGTTGCGGTGTTTTGCGTCGTTATTTTTTGAATAAGGGTGCTCGTTTATTACGAGGTTCAAAAGTTGCTACAGGTCATAATTTGGATGATGAGGCGCAGGCATTTATGATGAATGTGTTGAAAGGTAATTTGGAATTGTCTGCGAAGTTGGGTCCAAAATCAGGTTTGATGGAGCAGGAGGGTTTTGTTGCACGTATTAAACCGTTTTATTTTATGTTAGAGAAAGAAGTGCTTATTTACGCTCATGTTCGTGGTTTGCCCGTAACGTTTATTGAGTGTCCTAATACGAAGGCTTCGTTTCGTAATGAGGTTGGTCGTTTGTTGAATGAGGTTGAGCAGAAGTATCCTGGTTCTAAGCATGGTATTGTGCAATCTTTTTTATCCGTGTTGCCTGTGTTGAAAAAACATTTTGCTGGTCAGAAGCAGTCTTTGCGTTCGTGTACGAAGTGTGGTGAGCCTTCGGTGAAGGATGTTTGTCGTGCGTGTCAGATTTTGAAAAGATAATTATATTATGCTGTGAAGTTTTTTCTTGTTGCTATTTGAAGAATGGGTTGGTAGTCTAGAACAGCATTTGTTATTACCCAATCATTTTCTAAAACTCTTGATCCTTCTTTGTCTAGCAATGTTCCATAGCGTAATCGCCAGTCTATCTCTTCTCCTACTTGACTTGGAGAGAGACCTATAACATAGAACAGTCGGCTGCCGGTAAATAAATATTTGACTTCTGCTTTTTCAGCAAGACTATCTGTTTCCATGTCTACAATAGGAAGATGAGCAAGATGTGCTTGAGGTACCCATATACCTTTCTTAATACAATAGCGTTCAACAGCAGTTATATTCTGAGCTCCCATGGGACTACTAGCATAATTACCTCGATCATTTCGAACAGCGAGGTGAAAAAGTTCTACAAGATGTTTATGAGTTGGTTGTTCACCGCGAGGTACTTCCATCCTATTTAGAATACGAGTAGTGTTGCCTTTTGAAATCCCAAATTGTTCCAATGCTTCTCTTGTGACTACTTCAGAGAGTCTATTTCTCTGGTGTTCCCCTAAATAATCAACAAGTGTTTTCATAAAATAACAAAATAAATTGGGCTATATAAAGATTGTGTACCAAGTAACTATTAAGAAGTTATTACAAATAAGATATTGCCAAGAATAGGTGAAAAAGGGCACATAGTTTTTTATCGTCTTCGACGGTAAAAGATGGTGAGTAAAAGTACACTGATAAGTAAGTTGTACCATGTGTAGAAGGGGAATGCGTCTTGGGTGATGCCTGCTTCCGCGCATGATTCTTGTGCTGGTGGTCGGTAACTGCTGGTGAGTTCGCATTCATCGCTTAATCCTCGTACGTCGCATTGGCATGCTCCTGATTGTATGCCTGTTTCGCTGCAGTCGCCAATGTTTCTTGTTCTCAAACCATTGGTGCAAGCAGTCCAAGGTATGTTGGTGCAATCCCATTGTACTAAACAGGTTGATTCTTCAGTGCCACATCCTTGGGTTACTCCTTCATCATCATCGACTAAAAAACCTGAAGGTGTTGTTAAGCATTGGTCTTCGCCAAAGCATGCTTTACCATTATCTAAGTCGTCTCTTGTTTCTCCAATAAGCGCTTCGGGTACGCTTCCAGGTAAATCACAAATGCCATCGTTGTCTTGGTCAAGGTCGCAAACGTCTCCTCCACAGAAGGTGCCGTCGCGTATACCATAATCGCCGAGTCCTACAATGCCGAACTCACAACTTTCCAAATCGCCGTCATTATCAAAGTCTGCATCATCGTTGCTGTCGGTGAATGGACAGTTGTCTTCGTCTGCGGGTAAGTCATCACCATCGTCTTCTCGTAGACATACCTCTTCTAGGTCATCATAATCATAGCCAGGTGCACATCCTTGGGAATAAGGCGTTTCTCCAGTGCTGCAAGAATTTTTGCAGGTTCCTGTTGTTCCTGTGCTGCAACAAAGTTTATTATTAGTGCATCCTGCGTCTTCAGAGCAGGTGAAACAATTTTCTCCCGTGTTGAGTTCTTCATTTCCGCAGGTGGGTCCTGTTGTGCTTTGTTTAATAGTAAGGATAGATGATCGTTGGTAAGCATCAAATAAGATAATGTCTGCTTCAAAGTAGTATTCTGGATCTCCTCCTAAGAATCCGTCGTCAACATATTCTGCTGCCCAGGTCGTGGTTGCTTTTCCTGCGCTGACAATGGCGGGTTGCGGTGTGACGAGTGATTCGTCGTCGGGAAAGTCTCCTCCAATATCATCTTCGTATATGGCGAACGTTGCTTGTTTGTCGTTGCATGCTTGTGTTGTAGTAATACTGAGTTGTAGTACTTCACCGCTGTTTCCTTGTGTTTTTGACCAAGTTGCAGTTTGTATATCACAAGCGTTGGTGCAGTCAGGGTCGTTGGTTTGGCAGGTACTGTCTGTTGAACAAATGTTGTCTTCTACAGGATTACAAATGCATTGTCCTTGTGTATTCTTTTTCATGCCGGGTCCACATCCAGGTCCGGGATAAGTTGTTGTTCCTGTAGGGCAGGTAGTTGCGCAGGTCGCTGCTGCTGGATTGTTAGAATTATAACAACAGGTTGTTCCTGTGCTGCAGCCCGCATCAACGTAGCAGGTTGCGCATGATTCTCCAGTGGTTTGTGTAGCATCACCGCACGTTGGTCCGCAGAATGTTGTATATTGGCTGAGGGGGCATGCGGGTGTTCCACACATGTCTCCGAATTCTTCTAAAGAACAGGGATCATCAGGGAATAAATCTCCTGCACAGTCAGGGTCGGTTGCTTGACAGCTGGGTTCTGCAGGGCAGTAATTATCGCTAAGGGTATTACAAATGCATTGTCCTTGTGTATTCTTTTTGAGTCCTAAGTCACATCCAGGTCCGGGATAAGTTGTTGTTCCTGTAGGACAGGTAGTTGCGCAGGTTGCTGCTGCTGGATTGCTTGCAGTGTAACAACAAGTTTTTCCCAGGTTACAACCGTTGTCTAAGTAACAAGTGGCGCAGGATTCTCTCAGGTCTGTTTGTTCATCACCGCAGGTTGTTTTGCATAAGGGTGTTGTTGCGGGGCATGCTGCTGTCCCACAAGCATCTGCAGGTTCTGTTAGCGAACAGGGATCATCAGGGAATAAGTCTTCTGTTGTGGTCATGCTACAGCAGAGTTGGTAATCATAAAATCCGCATTCTGCGACATGAGCGTTGGTAGTGTCTGATAATGATAATAAACATGTTTCTTCAGTGCTGCAGGTTTCTTTGGCTTCGCAGATAATATCCCCGTAGCATATTTCTGTTTCGTAAGTGTCTCCTGCGTGGGCGTTCGTTGGTGTGCTAAGCGTAGTAATAAGGTTGTTACCATTGCAGGTTCTTGTTGCTCCTGATGAGGTGAAGGGTGAACAGACTTTGTAGTCATAATGGTCTTGGTTATAGAGTTCTGCATGGGCGTTCGTTAACGCGCTTATTTTGAGGAGTATGTCCGTGCCTGCAGGACAAAATCGTGCTATGGTTGCTGTTGCGGGTGTTGCACCGGCCAAAGGTAATAATGTGATAAGAATAAGAGTAATGATTAGGAGTGTTTTTTTCAAAGTATTTGCCTCTTTTATACGGTGAAATAATGAGCGCTTTTGTTTTATAAAGGTTGCGTGGTACCGCTCATAGAAAGGTATTTAAGGTTCGTGTGTGTAATGCTTGCTGGAATACGAATGACATTAGAATTAGGCGGCAATATTAGTCTTTCTGGTTTTTCCGAGTTGGAACCGGCAACCTTAATTGTAGTGAAGAAGATGGTGGGTAATTATACAAAAAAGATTTCTGAGCGTGTCCAGAACTTTCAGAATATTCATATTGATATGAAGAAGGTGCATGAGAAGAGTCATGAAATTCATGTGAAAGTGAACGCTGATCGTTTGTATAATGCTGAAGTTGTTGATTTTAATTTATTTTTTGCTTTGGATAAAGCGCTAAGTAAAGTGATGCATGAAATACAGCCGTAGGGCAAAACGATAGCTTTTTAAACTATTTTTAGAGTTTTTCTGGTATGGTCCGTCGAACAGGTGGTTTACGTCGTAAAACCCGTGCAAAATTTAAAAAGAATTTTCGTGATAAAGGTAAAATGAGTATTCGTCATTTTTTACAATCGTTTAAAGTAGGTGATAGTGTTGTCTTAAAAGCTGAGCCTGCATTCCAGAAGGGTATGTATAAAGGTCGTTTTCATGGTCATCATGGTATCGTTGAGCGCAAGCAGGGTTTCTGTTATGTGGTGCGCATTTGTGATGGTACTAAAAATAAAGAATTGATCGTGCACCCGGTGCACTTGAAGAGGTTATGAAATTATGGCTGATGTTCAAATAATCAATGAGATCCCTGTCACATTGCAAGAAGTAAAAAATTATTTGGAAGAGATGAAGAAACGTAGTAAAGAATTAGGTTTCCGTGCAAATAAGACATTGGAATTTGTTGAAGCATTTTTGCCAAAGAAAAAGGACGTTTTGGAAAAGAAAAAGGCATTGACAGAATTGAGTATTGGTCGTTTGCGTGATCGTCACATCGTTAAGATTTTGGATGTTATGCCTGAGGACTTGGATTCGTTGAAAGCTATCTTGTCTGGTGAAAACGTTACGTTAAAGCAGGAAGATTTGAAAAAGATTGTTGAGGTGATTCAACAGTGAAACGTTCATCGCGTCGTTGGAAAAAAAAAGGTCAGATGCGTTGGAAATGGCAGCGTAAACGTATGAAGAAGGAAAAACGTAAGCGCCGATTGCAAGCCACATAAGGCTGTAACTTTAAAAACAAGTTCTGCTTACAATAGTTTGATGAAATGGTTACAAGATAATTTGTCGAAGGACGCTGCACAACAGTATAAGGTTGCTAAGCCTTTCCCACATATTGTTGTGAAAGATTTTTTTTTGCCGGAGCGTGCAATAAACGTTCGTGATGCATTGATGCGCGACTCGTTTACACGGAAGGATACAGACCTGTTTTCCTTTGCACAATCAAGGGATATTGATGGTACAACAAATAAAGTGTTGCAGACATTTTATGATTTTTTCAGTTCTACAGAAATGTTGCGCTTGGTAGAATCTATAACAAGCGTTAAGCCGTTAAAAAGTAGTGACATGTCTGGTTTTTTGTACGAGCAGGGTGATTATTTGTTATGCCATGATGACCAATTAGAAGGTCGTAAGGTTGCGTATATTTATAATTTGTCTGATAATTTTGTTGGTACTGATGGTGGTGCTTTGCGCTTGTTTTCTTTGCAGCAGGGCCATCCGATGAAAGTGGTGAAATCTGTTCTTCCGTCGTTTAATACATTGACGTTGTTTACGGTTCGCCCCGATTCTTTTCATGATGTGCAGGAAGTATTATCAAAGAAGCAGCGCTGGTCGTTGACAGGGTGGTTTTATGGATAATATCAGTCCACAATACACCACGACTAAAATTATGCAGCAGATGCGAGAATCTTTCGTTGCGGGTGATCCGAAGAGTTTGCAATTGACGAATGTTTTGGTGCAGCCGTTTCTGAGAGTGGTATTGCAGGATTTGTCGAAGATTCGTTGGCAGCCGGTTCATGTTTTTGATCGTCACGTGTTCGGGAAGGCTGCGCTTCCTCCCGTGTTAAAAGAGTGGTTTGCTGCTGCTGCAACAAAAAAGTTTTTTTCTGAAATTATGGGCAGACAAATTAAAAGAATTGATGCTGAGGTGTATTGTTTTCATCCGGGCGCGTATACGTTGATGCAGGATGAAGTTCCTATAAAGAAAGGTGTTACATTTGAATTAGATTTTACTCCCGGTTGGGATGTTGCTGCGGGTGGTTTTACAAGTTTTGTTGATGGTGAAGAAAAGTTGCGTGTGCTTCCCGGCATGAACCAATTAACATTAGTGCAAGAAGAAGGTTTTATGCAACATTTTGTGAAGTATGTTAAGCAGAGTGTGGCGAAAAATCCGAGAGTTGTTGTTTGTGGTTTGATAAATTAGTAAATAATCAAGGGTTCTAGTGTCTTGAGTATATAGGTTTGAGCGGGTCTAGTCTAGGTCTACATAAAATGCCAAAGGCGAAACCTTTATAAACAGTTGTCGAGAAAAAAATTCTTACTCTCTACCAAGAGAGAATGTACGTTGAAGTTGTGCGTGGCGACATGCATGATGATGTGACGTTCTTCATGTGCTGATGCGATTAGACAAATGAAAATCGCTTCGTTGCAATGTGAATACTCACCAAGAGTATGAGTGAAGAGCGGACATGTAAGAAAAATAAAGTACATTGAGCTCTATTTTAGTTTACACTGAAATGGAGTGCGACAACAAAAAGTTTCAAAAAATTTCAATCTTGTTTTTACGAATAAGGCCAACACAATAAATTCCCGTTTATCCTGCGGGAGGTCGCTGCTATCGGAGTTCGACTAAGCCATGCAAGTCTAGCCTCGCAAGAGACTGGCGTAAGGCTCAGTAACACGTCGACAATCTACCTTATGGTCTGGGATAACCTCGGGAAACTGAGGACAAGCCCGGATAGGGAAGTTTCGCTGGAATGCATTCTTCCTTAAAGGTAACGCCATAAGATGAGTCGGCGGCTGATTAGGCTGTTGGTGAGGTAACGGCTCACCAAACCAGAGATCAGTATGGGGGATGAGAGTCCTAGCCCAGAGAAGGACACTGAGATAAGGGTCCTAGTCCTAAGGGATGCAGCAGGCGCGAAACCTTTGCAATGCGCGAAAGCGTGACA
>DATDVL010000058.1:0-3951 GCA_035290025.1 Candidatus Nanoarchaeia archaeon | reverse complement strand
ACTTGCTGGAAGGTCACAAAAAATGCTGTGACAAAATCACAGCATTTCAAATCCATTGATGCAATGCAAGAAGCTCTAGAAAGCTTTTGGGACAAACACACTTTTACGCAAGGATTTATGCGTTATTTATGTCGCTAACTAGTCTTTGTCAAGTGAGGCATTTCTGGTATGCTTTAATTGCTTCTTTTGTTCTATTTAATAACTGGTTCAAGCTTTTTGCTTGGGTATGGCATTCAGGTAGTTCGAGAACTTCTGAGACGTACTATCCTTCTTCGTCTTGTTCAATAAACATTGTATAACCTTTAGTCATAGTTCTTCCCAGTTCCCAAATTGTCTTTTTTGTATTTGTTCTTTTGCTTTTTTGTAGGATTTCATGAATTTTTTATCATTGCTTAATTCCATAGATTCAGTATCTATTTTTTCCGGAATTTTTCCGATTAAATGTTCGAATCGTTTTCCTATTTTTATGGCATGTTGTTGGTGAACGCTGAATCTTCCTCCCGTGTCTTGTAGTTCTTCAGGTTTGAGGAAGTACCATCCTTTATGGTTGAATCGTACGGCTATCCATGCTTCTGCGCCGAATGCTTTGGCGAATTGTTGTAGTTCTTCTACTTCGTAACGGTCTAAGTATTTGTAGATGGATGATCCTGCTTTGCATTCAATGACAATAGTTCTGCCGTTGTTTGCTGCTGTTAAGTCAGGTGCGGGGTATTGTGTTGATCCTGATCCTGCGGTTCGTAAGCATGTCCAGCCGTTGTCCCAGAATTGGTGGAATAGTTCTCGTTCTGCTGAGCTTCCGCGCTGCTTGTTTCTCCCTCTTTTTCCTGCCATTATTGACTGCTAAGGCTTTTGGTTATTTAAATTGTTTGGTAAGGTTTCAAGAAAAATAAAAAGAAAAAAAGAGAAAAGTTCGTATTCTCTTTACAAGTCTCGTGCTTTGATGGTTGCACGTCCGTTTTCTTTTGCACGGCGCATTGCATCCTTGACAAGTACTTCGACTTTTTTACTGAGTTCTTCTGCGAAGTCTCCTGCGACATTCATGTTTTTTGCTGTGTCTTTTATTTTACTTCTTACTACTAATAGGTCTGCCATTGTTTCTTGCACCTCATAGTTATTCTTTAATAATATGCAATTCCCCGTTTCCGGCGTCTCGCTAATGGTTTTTGATATGCAGTGGTATATAAAGCTTTCGCGAAAAGTGCCTCCTTTTAGGCTTTAGGAGCTGTTTTTCGCTAGTTTTTTCAGATTTGTGAAAGAAGTTTAAGTAATCGTTCCTTTTCTAGTGCGAGCATGATGCTGGTGAGTTTTGGTCCTCGTTTTTTTCCGATGAGCGCTAAATAGGCTCCTTCAAAGAAGACAGTGTTCTTAATATTGAGTTCTTGGCAGATAGTATAGCACTCGTTGAAGAGTGTTTGGTGGTCGTACGTGTTTTTTGCGAATCGTTCTGCTAATAGCTTTAGTCCTTTTTGTTGTTCTGGTGTGATTATCTCTCTTATTTCTTTGGTGATGGTGTGGTGGAGTTTGAATCGCATGTCGTCAGGTGCGTATTCTTGTACCCAGTTCCAGGCGCATTGTGCTCGTGCTTTGATGGAGTCTCCTTTGAGTCCTTGTATTGCTTTGTCAATGTTGCCTTCGTGGACTTGTGTTAGCAGAGTGAGGTGTCTGAAGGTGGGCTGGTCAGGTATGGTTTCGGGTATGTTGTTCATGGAGAGTTCGTAGATGCGTTTTTGTTTTTCTGCTTCTTCTTTGTTGTCTACTTTTTCTGTTCCGTAGTATATTCTTTCACAGCGATCAAAGTCTTCGTAAATTTTTAGTACATCGAGGTCGAAGCTGATGGCGAATTCTGAGTTCGGTCTATAGTTGGCGAACATCCAGAGTATGACGCGTGGTTCGTAAATTTCTAGTACATCTTTGACAGTTAGTGCGTTTCCTGCTGAGCTTGATATTTTTCCCCCTGTTCCTTTGACGCGTATAAAGTCGTACATTTGGTAGGTGGGTGCGTCTCGTTTCCAGATGGTTTTCACGATTTCTTTTCCTGTGTCGAATGATCCTCCTGCTGTGGAGTGGTCTTTTCCTCCCGGTTCAAAGTCTACGTGCTCGTAATGCCAGCGCATGGGCCAGTCAACGCGCCAGAGTAGTTTGATATTTCCTTGTTTTCTGAAGTCTATTTCTTCTGAGTGTCCGCAGTCACATTCGTAGTGGATAAGGTATTTTTCGTCGTACTTGAGGGTGCGGGTATCGTTTTTTCCGCATTGGGTACAAAAAACTTCTAGGGGTATCCAGTCTTGGGGTAAGGGTTCTTCTCGGAATTTGTTGAGGATAGTTATAATGTCTTTTCTGTGGTTGAGTGCTTTTTTTATTTCTTCAGCATAAATGCAGGAACGGTAGTGTTTGGTTTGGGAGATGAATTCTACGGGGAACTGGAAGGGTGCTATTTCTTCTTCAAGTTTGTTTTTGAAGTGTGCTGCGTAACTGTCATGGCATTTCCAGGGGTCTGCTACACTGGTTAAGGGTAGGCCGAGATATTGTTCCCATGTTCTTGGTATGTCTGCGGGTACTTTTCTGAAAGCGTCAAAGTCGTCCCAAGAGTAGATGAATCGTACCTTCTTTTTTTTGTCTTGTAATGCTTTGGAAACAAGGTAGGTAGTCATGATTTCTCGGAAGTTGCCGATATGTACAACTCCTGATGGGCTTATGCCGGAGGCGCAAACATAGGTTGTTTTGTCTCCTTTTTCTTCTATGACACGTGATGCTGCGCGGTCTGCCCAATGGGTTTCTTCTTGTTGTTCCATAGGTTTCATAGTTCTTAGGTTTACCTTTTATGTTTTGCTGTATTTTATGGCTAATAGTAACCTATTTAAATATTGGTTGGCATGCTTTTCTTGTGCAAAAGAGGGTGAATTAGGTGGATATTCGTAAGATTGCGTTGTTTACCATGATGGTTGTCTTATTCAGTTTCTTTTATGTAACATTACAGGCTGATGTGACGGGTAATGCTGTTAAGGTTGAGCCTGTTGTTCGTATTGATTCTGCTTCGTGTAAGTGGAAGGATGATCATTTTGAGGTGTGCGCTGCTGTTTCTTGGGATGCTGATCAGACGTTTTATGCTCAGGCGTATATTGCGGGTGGTGATCCTTTGTCGAAGGCTCCTCGTTTGGTGAATAATCCTTCTGTGTATTGTCAGGATGTTGGTTCTTTGGAGAGTAAGCGTGCCGTGAATGGTTATTTGTTTAATACTGCGGGTGCTTTGAAGGCGTTGAGTGTTGATACGGTTGTTGCGTGTTCTCAGGATGTTATTGCTACTACTTCTGGTGAAGCTAAGAAGTTTTTGATTGAGGCTCGTAATGAGTATCGTATGCGTCCGACAAATACAGGTGAGGTTGTGTTGACAGGTTTTTCTGGTAAGCCTATTTCTTGTTCGGTTACGGGTACGTTTGTTACGAATGATCGAAGATTGGATTCTTCTGCAGGTACGTGCCATAAGGCTTCGGGTACGTTTAATGGTTTGTATGATGAGGGCATACAGCAGGTGCTTGTTGATCCTTTGCCGTTTGCGTGGACGGGTGTTACAGGGTTGTTTTCTGATCCTGATCCTGTGGTGTATGAGGGTTTTGTTGGTTACATGACGTTTTGTGATCGTTTGAATTATAAATCAGGTAAGTATTTTGCTCGTTTTAGTGTGAAGGATGTTACTGATGATGCTTTGACGTTGGCGTGGGAATATTTTAATGAGCAGTTGACTAAGGTTGATTTTTCTGGTGAGGTTATATGTGATGTTGAATCTGTTGTTCCTGAAGAAGTTGTTGATATTATAGACTTGCCTGTGGTTGTTCCTGTAGTTGAAGAGCCTGTTGTTGAATCTGTTGTTCCTATTGAAGAGCCTTTGGTGGGTACTCCTTTGCAGCCTTCATGGTTAGAGCGTATGTTTGTCGGGGTGCGGAGTTGGTTTTC
>DATDVL010000057.1:0-12888 GCA_035290025.1 Candidatus Nanoarchaeia archaeon | reverse complement strand
TTGGTCGTAAGATTGGTGAAAAAGTTGCTGGTTCTGTTGTTGGTTTAGCAGGGTATGAACTGGAGATTGTTGGTGGTTCTGATTCTGCTGGTTTTCCTATGTTGAAGTTTTTGGATTCTCCTTTGCGTAAGCGTATCATTCTCAATAAGGGTTTTGGTTTGCATAAGCGTAAGAAGAAGTCGTTGCCGAAGGATGCTATTAAGCGTCGTGCGTTACGAGGTAACCAGATTACGAATTTTACGGCGCAGTTGAATTTGAAGATTATTCAGTATGGTGCTAAGTCTGTGGAAGAGTCTTTGGGTATTCCTCCCAAAGTTGAAGAGCAGAAGCCTGCGCAGTAATTGTCCTTAGTTTGGGACAACATTTTTTAGTAAGGTTTTTATAGAAGATCTATTTTTTTTTGTTCATGACATATATTGCTGGTCATGTTGACTTAAAACTTAGATATGCCCCTCATAGTAAGACACCTTTTGTTTTGGAGTTAGGTACTCGCCCTCAACATAGGGTTTTTCGTGATGCAACAGGGATAGATATGATTCGTGGTTTTATGCTTCTTGCTGTGGAGCATCCTTCTTATACAAGGATATTTGATTTAAAAGTTTCTGATGCTGCGAAGCGTGATGCTCCTCTTCTTGATGTTCGTTGTTTGGAAGAAGTTGTTGAAATGCAGAATGAACTTGTGATGTTGAAGAGAGAAGTAAAAAGTGACGCCCTCTCGCAAGAAGGCTAGGTCAATATCAACCAGAATCCTCTACTTCGTTAAATAGAAGTTAGTTTTATAAAGCAGACTTTTTACAAGTATATTACCCATCAAGGGAAATTGAAGGCCTTTGAAGAGGTATTTTCCGCTATGAGTGAAAAGAAAAATACATCTTCAGGTGCTCATCAGGATTCCGTGTTAGGGCAGCAACCGCTCGTCAACATTGGTCTCGTTGGACAGTAGTGAAGGAATCTTCCTATACCAAAGACGTAGACAATGGTAAGACGACGTTGACGCATGCTCTTTCCGGTAAGTGGACTGATACGCATTCTGAGGAGTTGAAGCGTGGCATTACGATTAGGTTGGGCTATGCTGATGCTACTTTTTATAAGTGTAAGCATGATCATTTTGGTGTTGTGGAGCAGTGTGGTGAGTGTTCTGAGGTTGCTGTTCCTTCGCGTAAGGTTTCTTTTGTTGATGCTCCCGGTCATGAGACGTTGATGGCGACGATGTTGTCGGGTGCTGCTATTATGGATGGTGCTTTGTTGTTGATTGCTGCTAATGAGGAGTGTCCTCAGCCGCAGACGAAGGAGCATTTGCAGGCGTTGGAGATTTTGGGTTTGAAGAATATTGTTATTGTGCAGAATAAGGTTGATTTGGTTTCTGAGGCTGATGCGTTGAAGAGTTTTGAGCAGATTAAAGTTTTTGTGAAGGGTACGATTGCTGAGGGTGCTCCTATTATTCCTGTGTCTGCGCAGCATCGTATTAATTTGTCTTTTTTGGTTGCTGCTATTGAGGAGGTTATTAAGACTCCTGTTCGTGATGCTGCTAAGGAGCCGTTGTTTTTTGTTGCTCGTTCTTTTGATTTGAATCGTCCGGGTACGAAGGTTGCTGATTTGAAGGGTGGTGTTTTGGGTGGTGCTTTGAAGCAAGGTGTTTTGCAGGTCGGTCAGGATATTGAGATTCGTCCTGGTCGTGGTATTGAGAAGGAAGGTCGTAAGGTTTGGGAGCCTATTAAGACGACGATTGTGAGTTTGCAGACGGGTGGTAAGAATGTTGATCAGTTGGTGCCGGGTGGTTCTGCGGGTATTCTTACAGGTTTGGATCCTTTTTTGGTGAAGGCTGATTCTTTGGTGGGTAATAGTGTGGGTATTGCAGGTAAGTTGCCTCCGGTGTGGTATGATATTATTTTAAAGCCAGTGTTGTTGCAGCGTGTTGTCGGTGCTAAGGATGAGTTAGTGGTTGAGCCTATTAAGAAGGGTGAGCCGTTGATGTTGAATGTGAATTCTGCTGCTACGGTGGGTGTTGTTTTAGATTTGAAGAAGGATTTGTTGACGATGAAGTTAAAATTGCCTATTTGTGCGTACCCTACGGATCGTATTACTATTTCTCGTCGTTTTGGTGCTCGTTGGCGTTTGATTGGTTATGGTAATGTTATGAAATAATATTATAAGCTAATTTCTATATTTTGGTTGAATGTGAGTCTGTATTTAGTCTTCTCGTAGGACAATGTGGGTTATGGTTTCTTTGATAATGTTATATTGCCCGAGGTAGTTGAGGAAGTTGTTGAGGTCTTCCATGTCTTTGAATCGTGCGAATGCTATGGCGTCGTATGCTCCTGTGGTGAAGCTGATGTTTCTTATGTGTGCGTTTTTTCGTATTTCTTTTGTGAATTGTTCTTGTGATGCGAATGTTTTGAAGAGTTTTTTGAAGTCGAGTTTGAGGAGTATGTAAGCTGCGAGGCTTGTTCCTATTTTGTGGTAGTTGAGTTCTATGGTGTAGCGTTTGATGATGCCGTTGTTGCGTAGTTTATTGATACGGTTATGGATAGTCGTTATGGGTAGGTTGATATTTTTTGCGATGTCTTTGGTACTTTGGCTGCTGTCTTCTTTGAGTTGTGCAATGATGTCAAAGTCTTTTTTGTCTAGTTTCATGTTTGGTTTTTTATTCCATTTATTAAGAGTTTTTTAGTTTTTTTGGTCTTTTTATCCATTTTTGTTGGGAGAATTTATTTAAATAGGTTATGGTGTAATAGGAGTATGATTCTTCAGATAGGTGTGGGGGTAGTCTGAGAAGTATGTGGGTGTGTAAGTTTCGCTTCAAGGATGATTCGTGCCCGTTTAGTACTCGTACAGAAAAGTTTCAGGTGCATTGTTATCAGTACCCGCTGCGTGCGTTGAAGTCTAAGCGTGGTTGGTGTTATATTTCTTCTAATATCCTGTTTGGCGATGACATCAAGAAGAAGTTGTTCTTGGAGGATATGCGTCGGGATGCTGCTATTAATAACTTTGAGGTTGATGGTAATTTCTTTGTTGCTTCGGTGTGCGGTCGTGATGAGCCGTGGATTCAGGATTTTTATAACCAGACTATTTTGTTTCCTAAGCCAGTGATTAATGCTCCTGATGGTTTTGAGTATTGGGAGATTGCTTCGTTTGATAAAGAGTCTGTGTTGAAGGTTTTTCGTTTGGCAGAAAAAAATTTGGGTGCTTCTTTGTTGCAGGTGCACGAGTCAGGTCCTGCTTCTTTGTGTATCCCTCGTGTCATGCCGGAATTGACAGATAAACAGTGGCATGCGTTTGATATTGCGACGAAGCAGGGGTATTATAATTTTCCTCGTAGTGTTAATCTTGAGGATTTGTCTCGTTTGTGTCAGGTTTCTCGTCCGACGTATGAGGAGCATTTGCGTAAGGCTGAAGGGAAGATCATTAATTTTATGGGTGAGTTGTTTAAGTGACCCTACATATGTCGGCTGCAATAGTTGGTGAAAGTATCTTATCCTTATATAGTTGGAGAATTAGTAATAAACCATGCGGAGGGTTGATATACTATGAATTTTCATTTACCAAGTAAATTAGCATTGGCAAAAGTTACAGAACCAGAATATGTAAACAAGCCTGTGGATGATGATCTTGGCCCGCATGCAGTGTATCGAACGTTTGATCCAAATACAGGCAGAACTTGGGGTCATGTTGTCGTGCATAATCTTGCTCGTGGTCGTTTTGGTATTGGTGGTACACGTATGGTTAAAGATATTCCTCTTTCTGAGATTTATCGTCTTGCTAGTGCAATGACCTTAAAGAATGCGCTTGCGATGCTGCCTGTTGGTGGTGGTAAGTCTGGTTTTGATTCGGATGGTAGTCAGTTGTCAGCAGAAGATCATATATTGTTTATGCGTTTGTATGCTGATGCTTTGATGGGCTTTGATGGTTATGAAGGTTGCCCTGAGTATGTTCCTGGTCCTGATATGAATACTAATGAGCTTGACATGCAGGCGTTGTATGATCGTTTTGCAGAAGGTTTGGGTCACAGGAATCATGGTCGTGGTGGTGTTGGTCGTCCGAAACAGTTTGGTGGTATTCCTCTGGATGAGTGGGCTTTGACTGCTGAGGGTTTGTTTGCTGCTTTGAATGCTTTGGAGCGTGATTCTGATTTCACGTTAGCTGGTCAGGGTGCGATTGTTCAGGGGTATGGTAACGTTGGTCGTCCGATAGCTCGTTTGTTATATCATGCGGGTGTTCGTGTTGTTGGCTTGTCTGATCTTACTGGCTGGGTGTATCGTGCTGATGGTTTGGATATTCCTGCTATGGAACGACATTTTGATGGTTTTAAGCCTATTTTAGGTGCTATTGCTCGTGAAGGTTCTGTGCCGTTTGACCAGTCTGGGTATGATGCTAGTTCTTTGGATCAATTGTTAGAAATGTCTGCGGATATTTTGGTGCCTGCTGCTCGCCCTGATGCAATTCATGAAGGTAATGTTAGTAATATACAGGCGAGTATCATCTTGGGTGGTGCGAATAATCCTGTAACTCATGGGGCCATGCCTTTGTTGCATCAAAGAGGTAAGTTGTTCTTGACTGACTTTTTGGTGAATGCAGGTGGTGTTATTGGTGCGACAATGGAACAGCTTGCTGATATGGACTTGGTGTATAGGGCTAAGTTTGCAGGCGCTGATAGTGGCCGGACTTTTGTTGTGGACCGTGTTCGTAACATTGTTTCTCGCAATGTGAGTGATGTGTTGCATCGTTTGGACATTGCTGGTTCAGGTACGTTCCATGGTCAGGCGTTAGCTATTGCACGTGAGCGTGTTGTTAATGAAGCGTTCCGTTCTGAGAATTGGGTTGGTTATGAAGGCACAATTGTTAGTGCCTGATTTTTTTATTTAAATGTTGTGCATAACTAAAAAAAGGTAGTTAAGATTGTAGTAATCATGTAATATTTTGTCCGCACGTTACATAATTGCAGATATTTCCTGTGTGTCGGAATCCTTGGTGTATGCATTTTTTTATTGCTTGTTCTAGGATGTTTATTGCTTCGTCTATTTCTTTGTGAGTTATAATATATGGTGGTATTAACCGTATTCCTGTTGTTCCACATCCTACAGTCACTAATCCTTGTTTGAGTACTTCCACGATGATATTGTTTCGTAGTTCTTTGTTCTTTACATCAAATGCTGTCATTAATCCTAGTCCTCGTGGTTGTTGTATATCTGGTAGTTCTGTCATTCTTTTTTTGAGGTAGTGTCCTTGTTTTTTTACATTATCAAGGAGTTTTTCTTTTTTTATTGTGTTGATGGTTGCTGCTCCTAGTGCAAGGTCTATGCTGTGTCCTCCACCCCATGTTGATGATATTGCTCCTTCTTCTGGGAAATAACTTTTTTTGCTGACGGTTGCTGCTACTTGTAGTGCTTTTGCTGTTGAGAATACGTCTGGGATAATATCAAAGTGTTGGTATGCCCACCATTCCCCTGTTCTTCCCATGCCTGATTGTACTTCGTCTGCAATGTAAGGTATTTTGTTGTCTTTGCAGATAGTGTGGACACTTTTGATCATTTTTTTTGTTGGTATGTTGTAGCCTCCTTCTCCTTGTATTGTTTCTGCTATGACATATCCAACGTTTTCTGCTCCTCCTTCTCTAGTTATAGTATCTTGTAATTGTTCTATTGCTGTTTCATTGTAAGGTAGTCGTTGCATGGGTACTGTCCAATAACTTTTTTTGTGTACTGTTTTAGTATTAGTTGCTGATAGTGCTCCTAGTGTTCTTCCGTGGAATGCATGGGTGAATGATATGCCATATTTTGCTGTTGGTCTGTTTCGTAGGCATATTTTTATGCTGTTTTCTACTGCTTCTGCTCCCGAATTTATCAGGAATGCTGCGTTTAATGGTTTTGGTGTTATGCTCAGTAGTGTTTCTAGTAGTCTTGCGTGTTCTTCTATTCCGAAATCTTGTCCTGCATATTTTATGGGGTGTGTTCGGTATTTTTTTACTACATTGACAAGTTCTGGGTGATTATATCCTAGGGGGTTGCTTGCTATTTGTGATGCGAAGTCTAAGAATATGTTGCCGTCAATGTCTTCGAAATAGCAACCTTCCCCTTTTCCTGAGTGGATGTAGGGGTATACTGATGAGTTTGCTCCGTTTAATTGGTTGAGTTTGTCCAATACTATTTTTGATTTTGTTCCTGGTATTGTTTTTATTTTTGTTTGCATGTGTTAGTCTATTCCTTGTGCTTTTTGTAGTTTTCCTGAGTAGTCTATGTAGATAGTTTGTTCTTCTGAGAATTCTTCTATGCCTGTCCATCCTGCTTCTCTTCCCCATCCTGTTTGTTTTGTTCCTCCGAATGGTAAGTGTACTTCTGCGCCTATCGTTGGTGCGTTCACGTAGACTATTCCTGTTTCTAGGTGTTGTAATGCTTGGAATGCATGGTTAATATTATGGGTATAGACTGCTGCTGATAGTCCATAGTCTATAGCATTGCAGACAGTTATTGCTTCTGGTAAGTCTTTCACGGTGATGAGTGCTACTACGGGTCCGAATATTTCTTCTTGTGCTATTCTCATGTTTGGTTGTACATTGGTGAAGAGTGTTGGTTGGTAATAATATCCTTTTCCTTGGGGTATGTTTCCTCCGTAGGTGAGTGTTGCTCCTTCTTCTTTTCCTAGGTGTGTGTACTCTGCTGTTTTTGTTTGTGCTGCTTTGTTGATTAGTGGTCCTATGTCTGTTGTTTCTTTTGTTCCTGGTCCTAGTCGTAGTTTTTTTATTCTGATTAATAGTTTTTCTTCTAATTCTTTTGCTATGGTTTGGTGTGCTATGATTCTTGATGTTGCTGTGCATCGTTGTCCTGTTGTTCCGTATCCTCCCCAGAGTATGCCGTCTACTGCCAGGTCTATATCAGCATCGTCCATGACAATGATAGCATTTTTTCCTCCCATTTCTAGTCCTACTTTTTTTATTCCTGCTGTTTGTAGTATTGTTTTTCCTGTGTCTCTGTGTCCGGTGAATGATACAACATCTATTTTTGGGTGTTGTACTAGTGGCATTCCCGTTTCTTTTCCTGACCCTGTTACTAAGTTAATGACTCCTTTGGGTATTCCTGCTTCATGGATTAATTCTACGAGTTCTAGTGCGCAGAGTGGTGTGTCTGATGATGGTTTCCATACGATCGTGTTTCCAGTGATGAGTGCTGGTGCCATTTTCCATGCAGGTATTGCTATGGGGAAGTTCCATGGTGTGATGATTCCTGCTATACCATGGGGTTTTCTTTGGGTGTAACATATTTTGTTGCGTAATTCTGATGGTGTTGTTTTTCCGTACATTCTTCTTCCTTCTCCTGCCATGTATTCAAAGATGTCTATTGCTTCTTGTACGTCTCCTAGTGCTTCGTTCATTACTTTTCCCATTTCTGTTGCTACTAGTTTTCCTAGTCGTTGTTTATGTTTGGTGAGTAATTCTTTGATGGTGTAGAGGTAGTATGCTCTTTCTGGTGCTGGTACGTTTTTCCATGCTGTTCGTGCGTTGATTGCTGCTTGTACGGCTTGTTCTATGTCATAGAAGTTTGATGCTTGGAATTTTCCCAGTACTTTTTCGTTTGCTGGATTTATACTCGTAAAAGTTTTTTTAGAACGTGAGGTTACCCATTCTCCGTTGATAAAGTTCTGATAAGTATGGCTAAACATGGGTATCACCTCTACGTGTTTTGAAGAATGGTTTTTATTTAAAGGTTGTGTTTATTTAAAAAGTGGTTATTTATTGTAGACTGCTTCAAGAGCTCTTTGTGTTTAGTGCATGAGTTCTTCCATCTTTTCTAGTAATGATATGCCCCACCCGTTAGGAGTGCAATGATTAAAGTTCCTGTGAATATTAGATATATATAATATTTTCTGATATTTTTGTCATAATTCGTTCTGTTTAGTTAGTATTCTATAATCTTTATGGATTTTCAGTTTTTTCTATTTTTGCTATGGCGTTGACTTTGTCTCCTTCGTTGAGTTTCATGATGCGTACGCCTTGGGTATTTCTTCCGATGCTACTAATATTATTAACAGGTACGCGTATGGCTTGTCCTTGGGTGGTCATGAAGAGTACTTCTTCGTCTTCTGTTACTGTGGTAATGCCTGCTACGGGTCCGTTCTTCTCCGTGATTTTGATATTAATGACTCCGCTTCCTCCGCGGTTGGTGAGTCGGTAGTCTTCTATGGGTGTTCGTTTTCCGTAGCCGAGTTCGGTGATAGTAAGGATGGTTGTTCCCGGTTGTGCTAGTTCTGCCCCGATGACTTCGTCGTGTTCTTGTAACCATATGCCTCGTACGCCGGTTGCTGTTCTTCCCATGTCCCTGATGGTTTGTTCGTTGCAGCGTACTGCTTGTCCTTGTTTAGTTGCAAGTAATAGTTCTTGGTTGCCGTTGGTGTGTAAAACGTTGATGACTTCGTCTTCTTCATCTAGGCTTATTGCTATGATCCCCGAGTTTCTTTCGTTGCTGTATTCTTTTAGTTTTGTTTTTTTTACAGTTCCTTTTTTCGTAGTAAATAATGCGTAGCCTTCATAACTTTTTATGGGGAGTATGGTGCCGACATTTTCTCCGGGTTGGAGGTTGAGTAGGTTCACTAATGCTTTTCCTTTTGCGTATCTGCTTCCTTCGGGCAGTTCGTGTGCTGCTAACCAGTAGATTTTTCCTTTGTTAGTGAAGGTTAATAATTTGTTGTGGTTGCTTGTTATAAAGATGTTTTTTACAATGTCTTCTTCTTTGGTAGTGGTTCCTATGACTCCTTTTCCTCCTCGTCGTTGTTGTTTGTATTCGGTGAGTGGTAGTTGTTTGATGTAGCCTGATTGTGTTAAGACGATCACGATGTCTTCTTCTTGTATTAATGCTTTTTCAGTTATTTCTTCGTGGTTTGTTTCTATGGCTGTCCTTCGTTCATCCCCGAATTGTTCTTTGATAGTTTCCAGTTCTTTGGTGATAATTTTTTTCTTTTCTTGTTCCGAGTTGAGGATGGTATGGTAGTATTGAATATTTCTGAGTAATTCTTCTCGTTCTTCGTGCAGTTTTGTTGTTTCTAGGTTGGTTAACTTGCTTAATTTCATGTCAAGGATGGCGTTTGCTTGTAAGTCGCTGAGTGGGTAGTTGTTCATTAAGTGTTGTCGTGCTTCTTCGGTGCTGTTTGCTTGTTTGATGAGGTTGATGATGTGGTCAATATTTTGTATTGCTGTTTGTAGTCCTTCTATTAAGTGTTTTCGTTCTTCTGCTTTTCGTAAGTCATATTGTGTTCTTTTGGTAATAATAGTTAGTCGATGGTTGATATAGTGGGTGATTAAGTTTTTCAGTGTCATTAATTTTGGTTGTCCTTCGTGGAGTGCTATCATGCTGATGCTGTAATTGTTTTTTAGTTCGCTGTGTTGGTAGAGTTGGTTCAGGATGATTTCCGGTTCTTGGTCTTTTTTTGTTGTTATGACTAATCGTATTTCTTTTGCTGATTCGTCTCGTATGTCGCTGATGCCTTCTATTATTTTGTTCTTTACTAGTTCTACGATGTGTTCTATTAATTGTCCTTTTCCTATTTGGTAGGGTATTTCGGTGATGATTATGTTTCTTCCTTCAATGTGTGTTTTTGCTTTGACGCTTATTTTCCCTTTTCCTGTTCTGTAGGCTTCTGCTATGCCTGCTGTTCCTTGGATGATTGCTCCGGTCGGAAAGTCTGGTCCTTTGATATAGTGCATCAGTTCTTCTAGGGGTATGTCGGGGTTTTGTAGTGTTGCTATAATTGCTTGGGTGACTTCGGTGAGATTGTGAGGTGGTATGTTGGTTGCCATGCCTACAGCTATTCCTGAGCTTCCATTGATGAGGAGGTTGGGTATTTTTGCCGGTAGTACTGCTGGTTCTTCTAGGCTTGCGTCATAGTTGGGTACCATCTTGACGGTTTCTTTGTCTAAATCTTCGAGTAATACTTCTGTTATTTTCATCATTTTTGCTTCAGTATATCTGTCAGCGGCCGCGGAAAATTCTGTCGAACCAAAGTTACCTTGTCCTTTGATGAGCGGGTAGCGTAGTGAAAAATCTTGTGCCATGCGTACTAAACTTTCGTAGAGTGCGAGGTTTCCATGAGGGTGGAATTTTCCCATCGCATCACCCACGATGCGTGCGCATTTGATCGTTGGTTTACTTGCAGTTAGTCCTAGAGTATGCATCGTGTAGAGTATTCTTCGATGGACAGGTTTTAGTCCATCATACACATCAGGTAATGCTCGTGCGGTAATAACTGACATAGCATAGTCTAGATAACTGTTTTTCATTTCTTCTTGGATAACTTTTGTTTGTATTTCTTCTGCCATGTTAGATGGTTATTATCCTATTATTTTTGTTCATCATATGAGTAGTAATTATTGTTTTGGTGTGTTGTTGTAAGAGCTGAGTTATTTCTTGTAGTACAGCAAATAATTTTTCTTTAGTATTAGGGATAATATTTTCTATGACAATTATTGCATTTTTTGTTGATGGTGTTATTTTTGTTCTGTCTCCTTCTCTCCAGTTCCAGCATCGGCAAATGGTTCCTTTGTTATCTTTGTAGATTATTTCTTTTGCTTTTGGTGGGCTGTTTTCTGTTGATCCTATGGTAAAGAATTGTTCGTTTCCTTCTGCTGGGCATAAGTGTATGTCTCCTTCTATGGTGTCAAGGTCTTCTGCGCCGATGGGTATGAGGTGTTTGATAGATGCATAGTTGTAGAGGTCTACTAAGAAATTGATGTTGGGTAGGTCTCCTTTGAGTATTCTTCGTAATAGTGCTTCTATGGAACTTCTGTAGGTGCTTGGTGGTGTTGCTCCGAATGATTGGTAAACGTTTCTCCATTGTTGTATGACAGGTAGTTCTGGTAGTGTTTCTATGGTTAAATTTTTTCTTAATGTAGTCATTGTTTCTTGTAAAAGATTATTTGTTACTGCTGGTATGGTATTATCAAGATTATGGAGGATGATTACGCCGAGTTCAACACTAGGGTAATGAGTAAATACTTGTTCTGCTATGATTAATTGTTTCATTTTTTTATATGTCCAGATTTTTTACGTAAGTGGCATTGTCTTCTATGAATTTTCTTCGTGGTTCTACCTCTTCTCCCATGAGTGTTGAGAACATTTCGTCAGCTAGTGCTGCGTCTTCTATGGTTATTTTTTTTAGTTTTCGTGTTTCCGGGTTCATGGTTGTTTCCCATAGTTGGTCAGGGTTCATTTCTCCTAGTCCTTTGTAGCGTTGGATGTTGACGTCTTTTCCTATCGTGTTGAGTAGTTCTTCTAGTTCTTTGTCGTTGAAGCAGTACCAGTGTTGTTTTCCTTTGCTTACTTTGTAGAGTGGCGGCATTGCTAGGTAGATGTATCCTGCTTGGATGAGTGGTCGTAAGTGTCTGTAGAAGAGTGTTAATAATAAGCAGCTGATATGTGCTCCGTCTACATCAGCGTCTGCCATTAAGATTATTTTATGGTAGCGTGTTTTGTTGATGTCAAAGTCTTCTCCGATGTTTGTGCCTAGTGCTGCGAGGAGTATAGTTATTTGTTCGTTTCTTAGTATTTTGTCTAATCGTGCTTTTTCTACATTTAATATCTTTCCTCGTAGTGGTAGTATTGCTTGGTTTTCTCTGTTGCGTGCTGAAATGCAGCTTCCTCCTGCGCTGTCTCCTTCGACGCAGAAGAGTTCTGCGTGTGCGGGGTCTCGTTCTTGGCAGTCTGACAGCTTTCCTGGTAGGCTTCCTGAGTCTAGTGCTGATTTTCTTCTGGTGAGTTCTCGTGCTTTTCGTGCTGCTTCTCGTGCTTGTGCTGATAGTAATATTTTGTTAATGATTATTTTTGCTGTTTGTGGGTGTTCTTCCAGATAGATGTTTAGTTGTTCGTAGACTGCTGAGTCTACCATTCCTTTTATGTCTGAGTTTCCTAGTTTTGTTTTTGTTTGTCCTTCGAATTGTGGGTTGGGTATTTTCATGCTGATGATTGCTGTTAGTCCTTCTCGTGCGTCTTCTCCGGTAAGTTTGGTGTCAGTTAATTTCCTTTTTCGTATGTACTCGTTGATGCTTCTGGTTAATGCGGTGGAGAATCCTGTGTAGTGTGTTCCTCCTTCTATAGTGTTAATGTTGTTGACGAAGCTGTGGATGTTTTCGTTGTAAGAATCGTTGTATTGGAGTGCTATTTCCATTTCTGTGTGGTCATTTTTTTTGTGGAGGTAGATGATGTCTGCATGTAGTGGCTGTTTTGTTGTGTTGAGGTGTTGTACGAATTCTTTGATGCCTCCGTGGTATTGGAATGTTTCTTCAGTGTTAGTGCGTTCGTCGTTGATGATTATTTTTATGCCTTTGTTGAGATAGGCTAGTTCTCTGAGTCGTGCTGCTACTTTGTCATAGAGGAAGGTTGTTGTGGTGAATATCGTTGGGTCGGGTAGGAAGGTGACGCGTGTTCCTGTTCTTCCTTCATAGGTTCCTATGTCTTTGACAGGTTCTTGGGGTGTTCCTTGGTGGTATTTTTGGTAGTATACTTTTCCGTTTCTTCTGACGTGTACTTCTAGCCATGTTGATAGTGCATTGACACAGGATACTCCTACGCCGTGTAATCCTCCGGATACTTTGTAAGTTTTTTTGTCGAATTTTCCTCCTGCGTGGAGTATAGTCATGACGAGTTCTAGTGCTGATTTTCCTTCAATGGGGTGGATGTCTGTGGGTATGCCTCGCCCGTCGTCTTCTACGGTGCATGTTCCATCGGTGTTGAGTTTGACAAGAATGTAAGTGCAGTGTCCTGCTAGTGCTTCGTCTAAGCTGTTGTCGACGACTTCGTTGACGAGGTGATGAAATCCTCGTTCTCCCGTGTCTCCTATGTACATGGATGGTCTAAGTCTAACTGCTTCTAGCCCTTTCAGTACGGTGATGTTTTTTGCGCTGTAGTC
>DATDVL010000056.1:0-13020 GCA_035290025.1 Candidatus Nanoarchaeia archaeon | reverse complement strand
CTCGGCATCTTTGCTCTTCGGAGCAAACGCTTAATCTTTTTAACTAGTTTTACCTCATTTTTCATGGAAAACACCTCTAATGTTTTCCCCCGTGAGTCTAACGACTCACGAGCTTATATTAATAGATTTTCAACAGAGCCGCTTACTGGCTTTGCCTGATAAGTAAGACTTACCCGAATAGTTGAGAAGATGCCCGAAAACTATAAGTAAGACGTTTCAGAAAGTTACCGGGCAAAGCCTCTACATACGAAAAAGATATAAACTGACAACGAATAAAGAAAACCATTCGGAAGGGGTGAAGGAGCATACCATGGCGGAAACTACACCACTATTTTCAAAAGGGATTTTTGGACTACAACCACAACAAATTAACGAAGCATTTCTCAGCATACTCCCCTTAGGCTTTACCATAAGTCATTGCTTCACACTCCATCGAGCTATACAAGACATTGACATAGACCAACCTGGTGCACCAACACTTTTCCGCGAACAAGGATTCATACCCTACCAATCATTCTTTGAAAACCACCCAAGAGTCAGCATGATACCCAATTATGAAGGCAACGAAGTAGAATGGACACCATCACTCACCTGCGACCAAGGATGCACTAAAGGCGGACACTGCTCACCCATTTATGGAGGAACAGCAGCAGAAGACTTACTCGCAGGAAGAAAACCATCACTCATCAGCATCCACCGCATACGAAATAGTGGAGACACCAAAGCAGCAGTCAACTACTTAGCAGCCAACCACTATAACATAGCCCTCGTAAGCATCCAACTACCAAGTACCCAAGCAGGAATAATTGACGGCAGCATAGAAATTGGAGAAAAAAGATTTCAACGACACCAAAGAACAGCAGAAACACCCAGCATTAACATAAGAATTCATAGCCAAACAAGAGAAACTGACAATGCACGAGCATGGTTCACAAGACTAGAAGAAAGACTTGGCGTACAAGGAGTATAACATGACACGAGCACAATGCATACGACGCAACGAACCAGAATTTTTCTGGCATGCACTAGCAACATTACCATTACCGCGATCCATAATACATACAGCATTATTCAAGCACCGACTTCTTAGTGTTATTACCGAACCTACTGACAGACAAGAACGATTACTCTACTACAGAACACGATGCTTGACTGCAGGAGTAGACCCGAACACAACAGTACAGGCAGAATTCTTTGGAAGAGCTGACAGCCCACGCATCACCCCACACTCAGAAAAAAGTTATGACTACAAAACAACTTTTGAAGGAGCACGACCAGGAAATGTCATTCTACAACATGAAGATTTAGGACTCTTCCAAAGACAAGGCATACCTTACCTAGAACGACTCGGCTACCAACCCCACCTAGTCATCATCCTCCTAGAACCATTAGCACAACCATCCTTAAGCAGCCATGTAACTCTACGACAACAAACAGAAGGAAAAGAATTATCAGGACTAAGACTCATCCTAGAACAAGGCACACCCGATGCGAAAAAAATGCGACAATGGTTCAACGAGTTACGAGTAACAAGCACGTGACACCACAACTCTTAGGAACACACCGCCTAGCACGACACGACGCACACTTCCTCTACCATGCACTACAAACATTACCCGCAATAACTACCTACAGAACATTCATACGCTTCGAACATACCATTCGCCGAAAACACCAAGAACCACCACGACCACAAGGAAGACTAACAGAAGCAGCAGTACAAACCTACCACGAACAGATACAAGCTTACGAAAGAACACTCCGCGAACAAGGATTCACCCAACACCTAGCATACCTACACTACCATCATGAAGGACCACACTTTACTCCTGCATTCAATGGAACAGAACACCTAACAGCACTTGCCACATGGTTTGAAGCACTAGAAGATTTCGGCACCTAAAAAAAGAACATGACACTTCTCCTACCCATCACCTCATCCGCACAATTCTGGCATGCACTAACAACATTCCCAAAACCTGCAAAATTTACCGCAATCTTTGAACACGAAAAACTACAGGACATCCCACGACCAGAAATTCACGACGACCAAGAACACTACGAACAACAATGCTTAGCAGCAGGCGTAGACACAAAAATGCGCTTACAACTAAGTTATTATACTGACTTAGGAATTGACTTGCAACCAGAAAACTTTTATACCAAAAACCGCGGCCACACCCAAGCGTTTAGCGGAAAACAAGCAGGCTACATAGCCATAGGACGAGAAGACCTAGAAACATTCGCAGCCCACGTCTTCCCCTTCTTACAAGAACACCACTACCAACCCCTACGCGTTAACCTCACTAGAGACCATACACGAGAAGAAGTGATCATCCAACGCCTAAAAGGACAACAACTTGAACTACTCCTAAAAAATGTGACAGAAAACCCCATATTAGACTGGCTAGAAAACATAAGAAGATAAAAATTATCGACCCACAAACAACATATGCTTCTCTGTACCCGACAACTCTTCCAAAATACGCTTCGCTATCGACTTCTCCGGATCAGGAATTAATTTAACACGTTCCTTAATATCAGCAAACGACTTGAACGGTTCCTTACGAGCCTCCAAAATCTCCCACATATGCTTCTTACCAATACCTGGCAATAATTCAATCTGATGAAAACGCGTATTCACCGGCATCGCCTTATTAAAAAAATCAACAAAACGAGCCTCATGCTCCATAACCAATAATTTCAACGAATGCTCCAACTGAGACTTACCCGTCTCCGTCAACTTCGCAACTGTAATCTTACCCAAGATATGATGGACCTTATCACGCTTACCCTCACCCATATACACTTCCTCACCCGGCTGCACAAAAGCACCCTTCTTAGGAACAAGCTCCATCAACAAGAAATGAGACTTACCAATAGCCTGCATAACAGGAAGACGCATATGCATAGGACGAGAATCTATAGGATACCCATTAGGCAAAAAGTCCAGCACAATAGCTTTCTCTTCCCGCATAATCGGTCTTTGCAACATCATTCATTATCCTTGTACGAAGTGTATTTAACATCAATAAAGAAAAGAACAAGAACGAACTATAAAAAGGTTACTGTCAATATCAACCATGAACCTACAAAGGATGTAGTAAATCACCCTCAGGATTCATAGGATTAGGCCATCGCTCGGGGCGAACGCACTGTTCACCAACTACTAGACGACCAAAATAACAAGCAGAATCAAAAACATTCCACCAATCACAACTACTCAAAACAATAGGAACATGTCGACGCATCAATTCTTTTTCATGACCACGAACAATTTCAGAAAGAACAGCAGGATGATCACCTTGTATACCAACAGCAAAAACAAACTGTTTACCCGGAGGACTAGCAAGAACACGATAAAGACCTACATTAATAGGCATATCAATAGCCAGACCATTCATCCGATCAGGAGGACCAACAGGTACTTGCAAAACATGATTCTGATTAGAAGCACAACCCACATACGCTGTCAAATCAGGACGGGAATCCAACACGGCCTTCGTAACTCCAGTAATAACTGCAGACATAACTATTCGTAGACAAAAAAGGTTATATAAAACTAACGCACCATCAATCCATCCATTTCCTGTAATAATACTTGAGCAATACGCGCATCATGAACAATTAACAAGTTCTCATCATTCACTTTATCACCATTACGCGTAGGATTATAACTCCCCAACACCAAAGAAACATTATCAACAATAAACACCTTATGATGAACCAACACATCAGCAACAACAATAGGAACACCCACAGCCTGCAAACGAGGAACCTCAGAAAAAGAAGAAATTTGCTCAGCAGCAACAACACCCGAAACATCCAAGCCATCGTGAAACTTCTGCAAAACAACATCACCAATCTTATCAGACGTGAACGAGAACAACAAGAAATGCACTGACGAACGAGCAGACGACAACAAGGCTAAAACACGATCCTCACAACCATCATCAGGACAAAAATATGACTCCACAGTACGAGAAGAACTAGTAATCATCAACGGCGAAGCACTACCACCAGAAAAAACACCATCAAACAACTCATCAAACTCCTGCTGATAATTCCCCACCAACGACGGCAACGTGGAAACAACAACATGATCAAACGACGAACGACCAGCAACCACATTAAAAGAACCTGTCAATACTAATTTATCATCAATAACACAAAATTTGTTATGCATCAAACCATCCTTCCAACGAATCTTCACCGAAGAAAAATTAGCAACACGCTTCTGCTGCGAACGATCAACAACCAAACGAACATCCTTACCCTGCAAACCATCAAGAAACAAAGGACTCACCGAAAACAACGCACAATCAACCGTAGCAGCACGAGCAACAGCATCAACAAACAACTGAAAACAATCCACCTGCGAACACAACACCACATCAAACAACCCATGATCAACAACAGCAACCTGCTCAGCACAACCAGAAACCAGCAATACTATCAACAACCAACGCCACATATAGAAACAAGAGACTTATTCTTTTAAGATAGTTACTAAGACAAAACCGAAAAAACAACGACCAAAGATTAATAAGAAAGAACAACTACAAACTGTTATGAACATACTCTTCATCTGCAACTTAGGAAAAAACAGAAGCAAAACAGCAGCAGAGCTCTTCAAAAGAAACCACGCAACACAAGCAGCAGGCATTTACACCAACCTCCAAGAAGAACAATTACAATGGGCAGACCTTATCATCGTCATGGAAGAACACCAACGAGAAAACCTAGCACAAAACTACCCCAAATATTACCTCACCAAACAGATTACCAATATTAACATACCTGACATGTACAACTACAATAACCCTGAACTAAAACGACTCTTACAAGAACGTATACAACCACTACTCCAACCATAAAACAACTTGCTTTCTAGCATCTTCCAAAGAATCAAAAAAGAATGTCTCTGCAACACACATTTCGGGCAAACGGCGCGTAACCTTAAAACGAACACCATTATCACGGAACTCCCGAATAGTCACCTCCCACTTTAACGCCATACCCAAAAAGAAGATTTATTCTTTTAAGATAGTTACTAAGAAAAAACCGAAAAACTTTCGGACTAATAAGAACGAACTGCTGTCAAGGCCTGACAACGACGAGCAGCCAACAAATAAACACGAGGATCAACTGTAAGAATAACTTCATTACCTAAAGGAATATGACGAGCATCAACACCGTACGCCCTATGACCGCGAACCGTCGACTCATTCTCATACGCAAGCGCAATACCCGCACCACGCAAACAATCCTTCAACTCAGCGACAGGAATACGCGTAAACCAACTACCCACTAAGACAACACCACGATGCACAGGATGAAAGACAGGCGTATGCGGAAGCGGGTGCACATAACCTGTAGCAACACGACGCAAAGGAATATGACGAACACCCAACTCTTTTAACACTGATTCTAAATCGTGAGGGACTTGAGGATTAGGCATGAGCAATCCTATCATAGAACTATTATTTAAAACCCTACCAACTACTCACCAGTAAAAAATGAAAAATACCAGCCCGAGACACCATCCCGAACTGATAACTCTACTTCACCTGCTATGTGCTCTCGGTTGACGAGACTCTTCCTCATCCTCCGCAACACAAAACATACAAGCCAACTCCTTATGTTTCATACAATTCACCCCCGCAAATCACCCATCTTATTACTGAAAAAATGAAACCCCACAATGAAGGTTTCCTGAGATACTATACAATAATAAAACTATTATATAAAACTTTCCAGAAACAACGGCAGAAACGAACGGGATTTCAAAAAAAGTAAGAAATGCTCCCGGCGAGATTTGAACTCGCGTCGCAGCCTTGAAAGGGCTGCGTCCTTGACCGAGCTAGACGACGGGAGCTTAACGAACCAGCAAGAAAAACTGTTTATAAGTCTTACTCCCCAGAAAGAAGAAACCTCCTTCTAACAGAAAAAAACGACAAGACCATAAGTCTTATAAGAAAAATAAAAATAAGCCAATATATGATTCAAGACAACCACCTCGCTCAACAACAAGGACCAGAACAATTTAACTATCTTGTAGAACAGTTTATTGCAAACGGTGCTCTCACCACAATAATCAGGCACTTTAGCAGAGATCCTTTCCTTCTAGGACACCACATGGAAATTGAATCAGCAGGATATGATGCACTCCTAAAATGCCGAGAACACTATGATCCAACAACAGGAGAAGAAGGATTCATGGCATTAGGACGAAGGGCAGTATTTAACAATATCCTTACCTACAAAAGAAGTCTACAAGTACGTGCAAGACCACGCCCAGCATCCCTAGCTAAAGCGAGAAGACATATCCATACTCTACCCTTACGAAGCACAGCACAAGGAAGCGTATCATTAGAAAGTATTACAAATGAAGGAACAAATCATCAACCCCTAGAAGACTGGAGAACGGGCACAGAAGAAGGAACATTCACCGCAGAAACACAAGAAGAAATTGCTGTCCTACTTAAACCACTTCGCGAACCTTATCTAGGAACATTCTACCTCTTTGCTGTAGAAAACCATAGTCATCAAGAAATTGCTGAAGAATTGCAACTACCCCGAGGAACAGTCATGTCACGTATATTTCGAGCACGAGCAATCCTCCGCGAGGCACTAACACCAAAAAGTAGCAATGGTACCTAATCTAAAAAAAACTAAACCCTTAAATCTTAAAAAAAATGCTTTTACCAAAAAAACATGACCACTGCACTACCACCAACAACAAATCGTTACTCTTCTCCGACAGACAACATAAAAAATGGACCCGAGGAGATTTGAACTCCCGACGTCCGGCTCTCTTGAAACCTGGAAAGGTCATATAAGACATACACAACTTCTCTACGAGAAGTTTCGGTGCTCTAACCAGGCTGAACTACGGGTCCGCTACAAACTACCAAAACGAACATATTTAAAGATTATGTAAATAAACCCTACCATGCTCATCGGACTTGTAGGACACCCATCAGTAGGCAAAAGTTGCTTCTTCAAAGCAAGCACGCTCGCCAACGTAGAAATACACGAACGACCATTCACCACCCTCAAAAGTAGCGAAGCAATCGGTTATGTAAAAGTACCCTGCGTAGAAACCTACTTTAACACAAAATGCGACCCCCGATTCGGCTACTGCATCAACGCACAACGATTCGTGCCTATCACACTCATGGATGTACCAGGACTCGTACCAGGAGCACACGAAGGAAAAGGATTAGGCTATGAATTCCTCAATGATTTAAGCCAAGCAGATGCATTAATACATGTCATCGACGCTTCAGGAACTACTAACGCCCAAGGAGAGAACATACCTGACGCAAGCTACGACCCCTGCCTTGACATAGCATTCCTTGAATATGAAATAGACACCTGGTATTACACCATCCTTAGCAACAACTGGGCACGCTATAGCAGAAAGATCATCATGGAAAAAATAAAACTAGACAAAGCAATAGCACAACAATTCTCCGGCCTCAAAATAACAGAAGAACACGTGACTAGAGCCATACAAAAACTCAACCTCAACATAGAAAAACCCGACAGCTGGACGGAAAAAGACCTACGATCATTTTGCTCACTCATCCGCCACTACAGCAAGCCCATTATCATCGCCGCTAATAAAATTGACAAACCCACCAGCAAAAAAAATCTGGAAAAACTCCAACAACTTTTCAGCTCACAATACACCATCATACCCTGCAGTGCAGACAGCGAACTCGCACTACGAGAAGCAAGTAAAGCAGGACTCATCACCTATATCCCAGGAGAAAAAAGTTTCGATATCATTAAACCACTGACGGAAGGACAACAACAAGCACTTGACTACATCAAAAAAAACGTTTTAGACATCTACGGATCAACAGGTGTACAAGATGTGCTCAATGACACCGTGTTCAAATTCCTCCACTACATTGCCATTTTTCCAGGAGGAACAGGAAAACTTGAAGACTCTAACGGTAGAAGACTACCTGACTGCTTCTTACTACCACCCGGATCAACAGCATTAGACTTCGCCTACAAAATACACCAAGACCTAGGGAAAAACTTTGTACGAGCCATCGACGTCAAGAAAAAACTACCCTTAGGAAGAGAACACGCACTCAAACACTTAGACGTGATAGAAATAAAAACCTAAAACTTTCTCTCTAATGCTAATTCAACACGAGAACCACCAGGACTATACTCGAAACGTGTAAAATCAATATTACCCGAATACATATCCCACACACCTGGCTCATGCACATGGTACATCATAAAATCATCACGACTAACACCATCTGTCAAAGCTTCATTATCAGCAGCAAACAACAAACCCAACGACAACTTCCAGCCATGACCAACATCCTTACGCAACTTAAAACCAACCTCATCAACACCGGTCAATGAACCACCAACAGAAGCCTTACCCTTCCAACCATCAATCTCAAACGATAAACGATCCATCTCACGACGAAGAGAACGACGAAGATCATAACTAGCAGCAACCAACGAACCAACCACAGGATGGAACTGATCACCCAACATACGGAACGACAACTCCTTAGCTTCACTCTCGCCCGGCACCTGATCATTGGCAACAGCATCAGCACGTAGATTATCAATCACGGTAGCATACCTATCATACTGCAAAGAATGGGGTAACGACGACGGAGAAGAACTCATAACCAAATAATTACTCCTAAAAGCAGACATATGCACTTGAGAAATAGGACGAACATCATCCTCAGAATTTGTAGGCGTAGCGCTATCAACCTTTTCTGTAACAGCACGCAACATATCAATAGTCGTTTCCCGCGTAGAAAGCTCCTGCACAATCAAACGCGTATCACGAGCAGTAGAACAACCCATAACAACACCCGACAAACCCAACGAAACAAGAACTGTGCGTAAATTATTCATACGTATCGAAAAAACCATGAGGAAAAAAACCTATTAAAAGCTTATGAACGACTGTGCCTATCACTCAAAAAGGACAAAAACTCAGTTACCGTGCGGCAGACCATACGAACGATTCACCGAAGACTTACGAGGAACACACACAATACACGTCTTCGCAAGAATATTCCAATCAATCTCACAAATTTCCTTATTACAACGCTCACACTTATGAGAACTAAACGTCCGATGACAAACACCACACATCTCCGACATACCTAACGCCTCCCGGGAGCAACACAATTTGTACAAATCTTGGTAACATCATTCAAATGAGCACCACACGTAGGCTTCTTACAACGAGAACAGGTATAACTAGCAAATGACATCTTACACACCCAACACATCGGTTCCATAAACAACCCTAACAGTTCAAATATTTATAAACTTTGTGTACGGGAAATGTTACTAGGAAGCAATAAAACCAGCGCAAACCCTTGAATAAAAAACTATATAAGCAAGCACGATAAAAACATTTTCTATGCCCAACACCGAGTACGAAATAAAAAATATTCTCGTAAAACAATTCGAACCACGACAATCGCACATCATCTTTGACATTAATTACAGCAAAAATGGAGCTATTATCACACTTACGAAAGACTACAAGTTCGACGACCCCGCAAACTTCGTCAAACAAATCATACACGACATCAAGAAAAAAGACGCAACAGAAAACTGGGAAGACAACGACCCCCTAGCAGGCTACCAAGTCATCAACCTCAAAAACCAAGAAGACACAGAAGAACGATTACTCAACTTCATCGCACGCATCCACGAAAAAGCACGACTCATGAAACGCATGAAGGATGCCAAGAAGTACATGCAACTATTTGATGACATGAAAACAGCGAGAATGCTTATTGCATAATCCTATGCTGATTCTGAATCGACGAATTTCATCCCATGTACACTATACTTAACACAATCGGTAAGTGTAGCAATCGAAGAAGAGCCTTCTAGCTCTTTACGATAAGCAAACTGGAAATCACTTGTAGAAGCATAGTTATTCACAGCCAGCACCACATCGCCAAACCATAATGCACTTGCACTTCCAGGCTTTGTATGCACATTATAACCCATTTCAAAACGGAATTGCTTATACCCTGCAGCTTGTAATATGACTAGATCTTCTACTAAACAATCATAGACTCTATCAGGAGAAGTCACCATAGGACCAGCAGAGAAATGAACGCTACGCAAACGACCACCACGAAGAATCTTTTCTTTACCAAGACGATCAAACTGACGACAAATCTTATCGTCCCATGTCATTTTTTCCCGAAAATCGTCCTTATTCCATCCCATATGTAAAGAATATTTACCGTAGTCTTCTTCTTTTGCCACATGCAGAGCAGCATAAAAATTCCAATCAGGAAAAACACTTGGAAGAAGACGCAACAATGACACTAACACATTCACATTCGCTGAACGATATCCTGTCGTTTGATTAAAATGCATATTAACACATTCTTTCAAACCACATGAAACTAGTCTCCGAACCATTCGAACCCCAACAAAGACTTCTAAAGAAAAGCTATAAAAAACTATCCCCTCCTTAAATTATCATGAAAGGACATATCACCTGCTTAGCTATTGAGTGCACAGCACATACTTTCGGAATAGGCATCATCAACGAAAAAGGGCACATCCTCGCAGACGTCAGAAGACAAGTCACCACGGAAGAAGGCGGATTAATACCCAACGCCGTAGCCAACCACCATGAACAAGTAAAAGAAGACGTCCTGAAAGAAGCATTACAACAAGCACATCTCACCATGGATGACATTATGATCATCGCCATAAGCCAAGGACCAGGACTACCACCCAGCCTGCACGTCGGCATGCGCTACGCACAACAGCTAGCAAAAGAATTCAACAAACCACTCCAAGGCGTCAACCATATCACCGGACATTTAGAAATTGGTAGATTACTCACCGGAGCAAAAGACCCTGTCTACCTCTTCGTCTCCGGAGCAAACACACAAATCATCAGCAGAGAAGAAAACAATTTCTACGTCATGGGAGAAACATTAGACACCGCCATAGGAAACACTTTAGACAAATTCGGAAGAACCGTAGGACTAGGATTCCCCGCAGGACCACAAATAGAACAACTCGCCAAGAAAGGAAACTATATCGAACTCCCCTACACTGTCAAAGGCATGGACGTCAGCTTCTCTGGCATACTCACCAAAGCATTACGCATGCACGAACAAGGAACAAAAACAGAAGATTTGTGTTATAGCCTACAAGAAACATGCTTCGCCATGCTCATAGAAGTGACCGAACGAGCACTAGCATTCGCAGACAAACAAGAAGTATTACTCATCGGAGGCGTAGCAGCAAACCAACGATTCGCAGCCATGCTTGAAGCCATGAGCAAAGAACGAGGAGCAAAAGCCTACGCCGTACCATTAAAATATGCTGCGGATAATCCTGTCATGATAGGATGGGTAGGCATATTACAACACCAACAAGGAGTCAAAGCGCTAACACCAAAAGATACTATCAATCCTACCTGGAGAATAGACCAAGTGACTGCTACTTGGGACTAAAGCATCCCGCAGTAACCATGACCATCATACGGAGGAATAATATAATTACCGTCAGCAACATACACATCAGCAGCCTTACGTCTATCAGGAAGACTCGTCTGTGTACCATCAACAACAGTTTCTAAACGATCAGCAGTGCACCCATCACCACAAACAGTCTCCATAAAACGATCCACTAGTTCAGGACAATTTTCTATACTTTTCCGTGTCATACCCTATCACTCCTCACTCGCACCATAGGCACCGTTCCTGCAAGGGCATAGATAGATCAGCAACCAACCACTGACCCGCAGTCGTCAAAGCAATCTGCTCAGAACGAGCAACCAACGACTTTTCACGCAAGAAACGCAGCGACTTCCACAACGTAGAATCAGAGCACTGGATCTCCTTACGCACGCCATTAACAAAACGTGACACCTGCTCGCCCTGCTTGTCACGAGCCCTAACTAACAACAACTTCTGCGCCTCTGTCAATTGGCCAAGCACCAACGAACGCAACGTTTCACGTTCACCCTCTTCTCCCATCTTAATGATACGACCCATATGACATCAATCCTCCAAGGAATTATTTAACGATGTGATGACGAATCATCAAACTTCTCAGAACGGGTCCAGCAATCAATAATGACTAACCACCGGACCCTTAAGATTTCCAGTGATTAAAAATAGGAAGGCAAGTAGGAGAAACGTCCATACGATACTTACTTAATATGAAACCTGCCATAACCAAAACCACGAAAACCATGCTATATAAAGTTTTTCTGTAACAAACCATCACGTATTCTTCGTAATCGTAAACTTCGCAGAAGACAACTTGGTAGACTGCTGGAACTGCAAACGCAAATTACCCACGGTATAATCAATAAACGACTGCTTCAGATCAGCCTTAGGATTCGTACGCGCAAGAACAGAACGCATGAATGACTGCACCTCAGCATCATGAACAAAAAATACATTCGTCTTCAACTCACGACCACGATAGGACACCAACACAGGCTCCTGATAGCCATGACACATAACTTTCGACACATGCCTATCACGCAACAACGGCTCAACCCTACCCAAACGCAACACATCACGAATAATATAATACCGCAACTTTATTACTAACTCATCAGCAAAAGGAATACCCAACTTCTTCGCCTTCTTCTCCAACAACACCAACAATTCCTCATGATGCACCAAATCAGGATTACGAACAACCTCCGGAAGCACCACATCCAACAACAACTTATCCGGAGGGAACAACTCCGGCTCTACTAATGCATATGCACTTGACACCACAGCAGAAACCAAGGGACGCTTCGTCAACTTATCACTAATAACTACATACCGATGCGGCGTCTCATCACTCGGAAAATCACGAACAACAGGAGCAGCAGGAAAAGGAGAAGGAACAGGACGAGGCATTATCACTGGCTCAGGAACAGGAGCCTTAGGAACCGCAGGCTCATAATGCACCAAAGGCTTAGGAGAAGGACGAAGAATCTGCAAATGATCATTACGAACCAACACT
>DATDVL010000055.1:0-17239 GCA_035290025.1 Candidatus Nanoarchaeia archaeon | reverse complement strand
TTCTACGAGTTTGAATTTCCGTAATTCTAATGCTTCTACTATTGTTAATGCTTCTATGTCTCAGAAGCTTCATAAGTGGAAGGCTCAGTGTGTTGATGCTTTTGGTATTGGTGCTAATTCTTCTGTTGTTCGTGATTTGACGGTTGATAGCTCCGCTCCTGCAAGTGTAAACATGACCGTTTCCTCGCTTACAGTAAGATATGGTAGTTCCGTCACATTAACTTGTGAAGGTTCAGACGCTGTATCTAACACCAGTAATGCAACATTGTTTATCCAGCCTACAGGCTTAGAAGGCTTCCGCGCATTATCGAATGCTACAACAAATAATGCTTCATTTACTTTTGAAGATACAAGAGACTTGGGTTTCTATATTGCCAATTGTTCAGTCATAGACTATACAGGCAATCAGAACTCTACAACAACAACCTTTGAAGTAGTAGTCGCACAAAGCACACAAAAGACTCCTTTAAGTGTTGTAAGGAAGGGTCAAGAACGGGTCGCAACTATTGTTATTGGACGTGGCGCAACAGCCAATCTCGGTGAACTTGAAGGCAAGGAACAAAGCAGATTAATGGGTCCAAACTCTAAAGCAACGTTCACGATTGCTGGAGAAGATCATTCAGCCCAGATTATGAGCACAACAGATGATGAAGTTGTCCTTACGGTGCAGTCTGAACCACAACAAGTTACTATTGATAAAGATGCCAGCGAAGAAGTTGACTTGAATGGTGATGGTTTCAATGATGTGAAGATCACCTACAACGGTGTTGATAACTCTGGACGTGCTGATTTAACCTTTGTTGGTTTGGAGCAGCCTGCTCCTGGTCAAGAACGACCTGTGGAAGAACCTGTTGAAGAACCTGTTGCTCCTGAAGGTGGCAATAGCACATTGGTTATAATCATCATTGTAATCATCGTGATTGTAATAGTCGGTTATTTCATGATGCGCAGAAAGAACTAAGTTTCTTTCTTTTTTCTTCTTTTTATTTTTCTATTTTTATTTCATAACTAAACTTCTCGCAGATAGTGTCTAAGTCTTCGGTGAGGCGTGAAGACGTGGTGTGGTGGGCTTTGAAAGCTCCTGATTGTTCCATTTTTTCTGCAAATAGTCTTGGGAATTGTGTCGCACGTTCTTTTTGTGCTAAGCAGTCTAAGATATCTAGAGCGTATCTTCCATAGTTGTCTAAGAAATGGATTAAATTTTGGCTGTGAGGGGTTAATAATTGGTAGAAGAAAAGGCTTTGTTCAAAGACTACAATATTGATTTCTGGGTTGGTGAATAGGTCTAAAAAATTACCACCTCCATTTCCGTATTGTCGATAGCGTTCTGTTGCTTCTGTTAAGTCTCCTAGTCCTTTTCCATTTTCTTTGTAGTAGGATGGTAAGTAAGAAAATGCTGGATATGGAATATCTTTAGGGATGGGATGGGTATGGAGGTGGAGTATAGGTAAGTGTAATTCTTCTGTTGTTATTCCTCGAAATTTTGCTGTGGGGACGCTTTCTTTACTTCCAAGGTTGTGGTAAGCTATTCCTGGATGTGTTGGGTTTCTTTCTGCATCAAATGGTATGAAGAGTCTGAAGTGGGTTTCGTTGCCAGTAGATTGGGTGATGGCTGTGCATCGTTCTATGAGTGGGGCTACATGAGGGAATATTTCTCCATCGCTGGTTACGCATAGGGTGTAGTTGTTTTCATGATGAGGGTCTTTCTGTCCTTCTATAGGGTAGTCGGTAAAGACTCTTTTCAAGAATGTTGGGGTGATGGTGATATTTTTCATGATAGCATTATCACCTATTTTTAATACGCCACGACCAGGATTTGAACCTGGAAACCTCAAAGAGGTCTGGCTCTCAAGGCCAGTGCACTACCGGATTATGCGATCGTGGCAATGGTTAGGATGGTTGAAAATACTTTTAAATAGCTTCCGTTATTCAGTAATGGTCTTGTAAGGCTTTGAAATTCTTAGCGTGCAAACATTTAATAATTGGTAAAGGGTGAACTGCTCATAATGGTAAAGAATGTGCATGAACAGCGTAATGCCTGGGTTATTGGTAGTGTCTTGTTAATTGTTGTTTTTCTTGGTGTTTTCTTTATTGGTCGTGAAATTTTTCGTGTAGAAGATAGTCGTTTTACCTATAATAATGTTGATTTTACGCGTGTGCGTGATGGTACTATTGAGCGTTTCCAGTTTCCTATTTATGTGAATAGTGTTGAGGAGCCTATTATGGCGGAGATTCGTTCTGATCCAAGAGTCTTGGTTAATATAAGTGTTGATACAGGTGTTCGTGAGTCTTTATTGTCGAAGAAAAAGGTTTTTGTGACGATGAATATTTCTTCTTCTGGCTTCTCCGTTGCTGCGTTTACGGAATTAAAATTTTTCTTGAATAATCCTGCTTTGTGGCAGATTAATACGACAGGTGCTTTTACGTCTCCTAGTAGTACGTATCCCGTGATAACGTGTGCTGATGCGAATGCTCAGGAGGGTGTAGTTGAGTTTGTTGTTGCTAATGAGTCGAAGATTGTTTATGATCATGATTGTGTTCGTTTGTTGGTTCCTTTGGAAAGTGATTTATTCTCTGTGACGGATAAGCTTATTTTAGTGTTGTTGGGCATTGATAAATGAATAAGGATTTATTGGGTATTCTTGCGTGTACATGTTGTAAGGGTCGTTTGCGTTTAGTAAAGAAGTCTTTGATGTGTACAAGTTGTCGTGCTGTTTACCCTCTCAAGGCAGGTATTCCTGTTTTTTGTGATAACTTTTATAAATAGTTCTTTCTGTTGTTTTGTTTATGATTAGTTTGTGTATGATTGCTATTGATGAGGCTTTGTTATTGGAGCAGTGTTTGTCTTCGGTGAAGGATCTGGTGAGTGAGATAATTGTTGTCGTTGATGATCGTTCTTCTGATGCTACAGTTGCTATTGCTCAGAAATTTGGTGCTAAGGTTGTTATGCGTAAGTGGAATGATGATTTTTCTGCTGCTCGTAATGCTTCTTTGGCTTTGGCGACGCAGCCGTGGATTCTTGTTTTGGATGGTGATGAGGTTTTGGATGTTCAGGATCATGATCGTATTCGTGCTTTAGTCAAGCGTGATGATCATGTAGGATATTCTTTTGTTCAAAAGACGTATACAAATGATAATTCCTTGGCAAATTTCATGTCGGGTGGTGATGATTTATTGCATAAAAGTTTTAAGGGTTTTATGTTGTGTAATATTGTTCGTTTGTTTAAGAATGATGCTTCTTTTCGTTTTGTTGGTCCTGTCCATGAGTATATTGAGGATAGTCTTTTTGCTAAGGGTCTTATTGGTGTTACATCGATACTTATTCATCATTATCAAGAGTTGAAGGGTGTTTCTTTTTTTCGTGAGAAACAGCTGAAATATTTGGAATTATATGAGAAGAATATTGCTGCGTATCCTAATCAGGCTCGCGCGTATCGTCATATGGGTAATCTGTATTATACGTTTGTTCATGATTTTGTTAAGGCGAAGGAGTGTTTTGAGAAGTCGTTGTTGCTTAAGAAGAATCCTGATACCTTCGTTGGTTTGGCGTGGTGTTATATGCAGTTGAAGGATTTTGTTAAGGCTGAAGAAGTTCTCAAGGAGGGTTTGGCAGTGAAGCGTGATCATCCGTTGTTGTGGATTTCTCGCGGTAAGTTGTATATTCTTACAGGTAAGCCTCGTGCTGCTCGTACGTGTTTTGAGAATGTTCTAAAATTAGGGCATAATCCTGTTGTTCAGGATATGTTGGATCATCTAAATAGGGTTCTTGGTTAGAGTTCTAGGAGTCTGAAGAGTAGGCTGTCGATGTCTTTGGTTGCTTGTTCTGGTGTTGTTTGTAGTGTTAGGCAGTTGTTATCATAAGTTATGCTGCTGTTGCCTTCGGTGAGTATGATTACTTTTTGTTCTGGTGTTGCGTCTTGGCATGTTTTGAGGGGTAAGTCTTTGCAGGGTTCGTCGTCTTGGGTGCATGCCGTGACGATTTGGCTGTTTTGTAGGAGGGGTATGATTTTTTGTTGTACTGCTTGTGTTAAGAGCTGGATGTTCTTTGTGGTGTCTAGGCTGATGTATATTTTTAGTGCTTGGAGGTCTGTTAGTTGTGTAGTTATGGTTGTGTTGTCAAGTTCTTCTGGGGGGTAGTAGAAGTAGATTTGTATGCCATTTTTGGTGGTTACCCAGATGTTGTTGGTGAGGGTGTATTCTGTTTCGTGGTAGGTTGTTTTAGTTATTTCTGGTTGGTTAGTAGTGTTATCGATGACGATGCCGAATATGCTGAGGACCATGATGAGTCCGAGGATTATGGGGAGTATGAGTTTCTTCTTTTCCATAGATATCTAGGGTGATAATAATGGTTTAAAAAAGTTTGGTATAAAATGAAAAAAAGAAAGAAAAAGAAGGCTTATGAGGCCTTTCTTTATTGTTGTGTCACCTTGGGTGAGCTCAATGTTCCACTGATCATAACAGAGTCTCCCATTAGATCATAGTCTTCGCTGTTGGCTAGGACTTTGGCTGCCATTCTGGTGTCGATTGCGTCAGTACCTGCGACGAGCAATGCGACATGGTCTCCATTATCTGCCAACTGGATGATTGCTTCACCAGGGTTGTATGACCAGCCACTACAGGTTGGTAATCCTTCAACTTTCTCGACTGCCATGTTTGCACATGGTCCACCGACTAAGATGATATCGTAGTCAGATGTTCTGCTGCCGAGTTCGCTGTCCAACAATGTTCGTGGTGAGATATTTGCTACGGTGCAAATTTCTCCTCCCTTGGTCTTCGTGGTGGTTGTGTCTCCCATAGTTATGAAGACTTCTGCACCTCGTTGTTTCAAGGGGTATTCGATGGTCATGGATTCAGCGTCGCTTCCACTTGTTGATGGGTCGTACAAGTCTACGTATGCTCCGTAGTCTGTTAGTCCAACATCGTGGTCTTCGTTTGCGTCTGGTTCTTCCAAGAAGGTTACTCCTACGCCGTCGAATGCTGCATCATCAGTGCTGTTTCCTGTTCCCCAGGTACTGTTACCTAGTCGTACGAAACTGGTGTTGATACCCATTTCGTTGTTTGCTCTGGCGACATCGAAACCTATGCTCAATACTTCGTTTTGTGCGGAAGTACTGGTTGTTCTTTCTTTGACTGATGCTGGTGTGTTTTCGTCAAAGTTTTCGCTTAGTGTTGCCAAGCTGAGTACAGTCATGTTCGCGTCGGTTAGGTTTGTTCCTGTACCAAGGACGAGTGTGTCTCCTACAACTACTTTAGGCACGATGGCTCCAGTAGCGTTTGTTCCACCGTAGATAGTGTCGTAGAATCCTACACCGCTAATGTTTATGTCATGGATAGTTACTCCATTACCACTTGCGATTCTTGTTCTACCGAAGTCGATAATTCCTCCACCGTTGGTGGTGAATCGTACTTCATCTACGCGGATATCGCCGTCGTTGTTTAAGTCAACTGCTAGGCGGTAACCAGATCCTGCTGCTCTTCCTGCAGTGTGGTTTGCGTTCGTGCCGTTTTCGACATAGGCTACGTAGGTATTTCCTCCGAAGACTAAGTCTGCGCGACCGATTGCTGACATGTTCGTGTTTAACACCGTGTAGGTGAATTGTCTCGAACCAGATGCCAAGTCGTCGAACAAGAGTTGTCTGTTCGATGTGTCAATGCTTTCGTAGCGTACTACTTTGCTTGTTGACGTGTCGTCTAATCCTTGGTCCATATCAGAGAGTACGAAGAAATCGTCGTCTCCAATGTTGGGCGTAAAGTTAGCGATGTTGGTGTTACTGCTGGTTAGGTTGTCTACGAGACCTTCGATAAAGATGAATTCGTCATCTTCGTCACCATACTTTAATACTCCTCCTTGTCGGGAGAGGTAAGGTATAGTGTAGACTTCACCTTGTCTGTTTTCTAAGGTTAGTTTGTATTGGTCGTCACCGGATGGGTCTAGTTTGATTAAGGATACTCCTGTATCAGTGAGTCCTTCGTAGCGTAGATCCCAGTTACCAAGCATACCTTGTGGTTCGTCGAGGTATTCTTTTACTCCGTGTCCTGCGGGTACATAGACGTCTGACATACCTGGTAAAGCATCAGCTGTTAGGCGGTACTTTATGGATGTTATTTCGATGCTTGTCGAGTCGATTTCGTTTAATTTGAACTGTACGAAAGCGTCTTCAATGTTTTCATTGTCGATACCTACGCGTTGTTCAAATACGTCATCGCCGTATTCGTTGTCTCGGAGTTCTAGTTTGTTTGCTCCAAGGTAGAATTCTGCGAGGTCTCCTGATCCTGCTTCGCCTGCATCATTGTTGATGAGGTCTGAAACTCCTACAAGGATACCATCGTCGAGCGTTTCCGTTTCTCCTTCTTGGAGTTGGTCGCTGAGTTTGCCGTTGATACGGAATGTGACTGTTTCTGGTGAAGTATCTTCTATGATTAATACTTCTACTTTGTAGTCTTTTCCGTTGACGGTGTAAGTTTTTTCTTCGCCTTCTTCAAGGACGTCGTAGACGTTACCACCAAGTAATTCTAGTGTTATTTCATTGTTGGTTGTATCGACACGTGTGTCAACGACGTTGTAGACAGTTCCTAAAATAACGAGTTCTTCGTCTTCTAAGTCGTCTAGCTTGTTGCTGACAATATCGGATTCTAATCCTTCTTCAAATTCTAGTTCGTATTCGAAGAATGCTTTGGTAATGTTTGCTCCTTCTTTTACGACTAAAAAGTCTGATACATCTTCAACATTCGCATCGTTTGATGTGAAGTTTACTTGTGGTGATGTTAGAGACTCTCCACTTACGGAAAATCGTAAGTACTGGTTGTATTCTGTTGTTCCTTCATCTGTGGTTACTATGCCGCCTCGTAAACCGTCAAGGTCAAGTTCTGTTAATGTTTCTCTGACCGAGCCGACAGTTTCTCTGACTTCAAGTAGATCAGATCCTTCGGATATGCCTATGGAGTCTCCGCTAATTGCAGTGCTTCCTGCTCCGCTGCTTCCAGCGACACAAGTCTTGCTCTGGAATTGTATGTTGGTTGCGATTTCAGCGAGTCCTAATGTATCGGATGCTGCTGCATTTGCTCCAACGACGAATGCTGTATTCGTATTATATACGCCATTCTTTACAAATGGTGTTGGGTAATCAGCGAGTCCTGCGGCGGCTGCACCACTAATGGTTGCTCCGAGCATTGCTACTGCTGTTCCTATGGTTGCCATTCTTTTTATGGCTTGTTTCAGTCTTTGCATGTAAAACACACCTCCGTGTATTCTCATTTTTTTTGAGTATGTTCTGTAGAGTGCTAGTCTGTACGATGAGTCTAGCTACTCAATAAGTTAGCTAACTTTTAGATGATTTATAAACATTTATCTACTTGAGTATATAGTTTATGGCTATTGTTGGCCTATACGGCTTGTAGTGTTGTTTTATGCATGTTGACCTGTCATATGGACGTGAGGTCCATACCTTCCGTCTAGGGTTTTTCTTATCTTATTTAGGAGAATAAGGTTCATTTTGACCTTCTTTTTAGGACTTACCTAAAGTATAGTTTAGAAAGTTTTAAAAACGCTGGTTTGAGTCGTTTTGGCATGGTCGTAAAACCAAAAAAGGGTAAAGCTTCTGCTAAAAAGGTCAAGGCAAAGAACGTCTGCGAGTTTTGCTAGTAGACACTTATCTCTATTTTTTGTGGTACTTCCTTCTGAAAATGAGTAGTTAAATCGGTATAGCGAATTTTAATAAGTCTTCGAAATGTTATGCTGTCGCGCCACACATGACAACCACCCTAAGAGTGTTTATTAATTTAGGGGCCTTTTCTGGTTGATGGTTTCTTTTTGGACGAAGGAGAAGATTATTCGAGAGTTTCAGATAATAACTAGTGTCTTGGGTCATTCTCCTAATAGGGCACAAACTCCTAATTATCTTTATACTGCAGCGAGGTATTATTTCAAGACTATGAATAAGGCTAAACTTGCTGCTGGTTTAAGTGTTAGAACGAATTATAATCCTATCAAAAAGACTGCTTACCAAAAGTCGATAGAGTTTGCTTATGTCTTAGGAGTAATTTATGGAGATGGTTCTTCAAATATTATTGAAGATGGTCATGGTTCTTCTGGTTCTACTACATTGGGAGTAATTGATGAGGATTTTGCGATTGCCTTTAAAAAGGCTATTGAAGAATGGTCTGGAATCATTTCTCATTATAACACTGATGGTCACTTTTTTTATGTAAAACTTTCTTCAGTTGATGCAAGCAGGATTATAGAAAAATTTGATCTTAAAGAAGTACTGATATGGGATGTTATTCTCCAATGCGCTTTTTTGCGTGGTTTATTTGATTCGGATGGTGGTATAACTGGAGAAAATTTAGAACCTGGAAAGAGGAAATATGCCAAGCGTTGGGTTCACCTTTCTAATAGTAATCCTGTTCTGATTCAGTTAACAGCCAATATTTTTGACCGATTAGATATTAGGTACTCAATTTATTCACGTATACATTCAGGATTTGGTAGCACAAAATTGCAGTATGAACTGAAGATTTACAATTTTGAAGGTATTCTGTCTTACTATAGAAATATTAATTTTTCAATTACCAGAAAAAGAGATTTGTTAAAAAAAGTAGTAGAATCTTATGATTTATATACTCGAAATATTTAAGAAGATAAAGTTGTAAGTATGAATTGGAGGATGATAATATGGCTGAAAAACATGAAGTAACAGTCTATAGCACCCCTACATGTAGCTGGTGTCATAAAGCAAAGGAATGGTTGGCACAGAAGGGGATTCCGTTCAAAGATGTTAATGTAGGCAAGGATCCTAAAGCAGCTGCTGAGATGATTGAAAAGTCTGGTCAGCGTGGCGTACCTGTTATTCAGGTGGATAAGAAGATTATTGTGGGTTTTAATGAACCTGCGTTAAAGAAGGCCTTAGGTCTTTAATTTCTTTTTCTAGGTGTGAGAGGTTCTGCAATGCCTCTCGTGCTTTGTCTTCTAGGGTTGGTAATGCTCGTCCACCATAGAGGAACCGCCAAATAGCAAATGATTGTGCCAGTTCTGGTAATGATGTGACTATTTTTGTTCCATCAATGCGCCAGTTCAATTGGGTGTATTCACCTCGTTTCATCCATGTCCTGACTTGTGCTAAATCATGATTATTTTCTAGTTCTAGACATTGTATAGGCCTGTTGCAAAGTCTTAATGCTGTTCCTCGGTGGTTGCCGTCAACTAAGAAGTATTGTGCTGGGTGGTCTAGGATTGTTCTTCTAAATTCCTCCAATTCTTCTGCAGGGAATAAATAGGGGTTGCTTTCGGGAAGGATATAAGTTATTTCACGATGGAAATAATAGTCTCCTGTATTTATCTGTTTAACATGGTCATAGAGCCGTTCGGGCATTTTTCTTTTATCCACGACGAGTGGTCCTGGTTCCATGGATAGTCCTGCTTGTATGGATCGTACGTAGCGGAGGAGTATGTCTGGTCTTCCGATATGGGGTTCTGGTACGAAGATGAGTTCTGGTGGTATAATGACTGATTGCATGATAGCATGGACTAAAATGTGGTTTTAAGGGTTCTGGACTGGTGGTTTAGTATTTTTCTCCGCGTGTTATCTTGTAGATGACTTTTCTTGAGAGCCAGGGTACGATGCTTTTTCCCCAGATCTTTATTTTGCAATTGAGGGGTATGATATCTTCGAATTGATTTTTTTCTAGCATCGTAATGATTTTTTTGGTGACGGTTTCTGGTGGTATGATATGGCTGTGTCTTTTTTTGTGGTCAAAGTGTTCGTAGCCCGGGTTGCGTTGGAAGGGTGTGTTGACTGCTCCTGGGCAGAGTAAGTGGACGTGGATGCCTTTGTCTTTGAGTTCGTAGTAGAGGACTTCGGTCATGCCTACCACGGCGTGTTTTGTTGCGCAGTAGCCTGATGCTCCTGGGTAGCCTGCTTTTCCTGCGACAGATGCAATATTAAATATGGCTCCAGAATGGTTTTTTATCATGCTGGGGAGTACTGCTTTGGTCATGTTGACGGTGCCGAAATAGTTAGTTTCCATCATGTCGCGTAGTTCTTCGTGGCTACTTTCGTGGAATCCTTTGTAGATGCCGTAGCCTGCGTTGTTGATTAGGATATCTATCTTGCTGTAGGTGGTGAGGATGTTTTTTATGGTGTGTTCTACGTCTTTTCTGTTTTGTATGTTGCAGGTGTAGGCGTTGGATTGCGGGCTGGTAATGTGTAAGAGTTTGAGGGTGTGTGCTAGTCGTTGTTTGTTTCTTCCGATGATGAGGACGATTGCTTTTTTCTTGGCGAGTGCTAGGGCTGTTGTTTTTCCTATGCCTGAATTTCCTCCCGTGATGACGATAACTTTGTTGGTAATGTTCATGGTCTAAATAAGGGGTGCTAGTTTTTATGACTTTTGTTGTGCGTAGTTCCATAAACTATCGAAGAAGTTGTTGAAGGATGTTGCTATTGCTGTTGAAATGATGTGAATGCAAGTGAGTTCTCCTTCGTAGGATAAGATGAAGACATGTTCGTCAATGATCATAATTACTGCTGGGCTAAAGCTGAGTATTTCTCTTGTTTCTGTATAGGAGAGTTGTTTAAAAAATTTCCAGTAACTGGTGTTTTTGTCAGAAAATATGACTTGTGCTTTCAGTTTTCTTTTTACTCGTTCTTGGTGCCATGTTTTCCAAAAGGTGTTATATCTTTCTGCTTTGTCTGATCGTGCTCCCATAAATCGTAGTCTTTTTGCTGTGGTGAGCAAGTGGTAAATGACGGGTTGTAGTCCTTCAATGCCTTTGATATAGCTGACGTCTTCCGGATTCTTTTCTTGGTGGATGAGGTTTTTGAGGGTAGGTAAGAGTTGTTGTATTGCTGTTTGTTCTTTGTGGATTTCTTTTTCTTTGTCTGCTAAGTAGTTGAGGAGTGTTTCTGGATTATTAGGTAAGAATTGTTTAACATTGTTTTCTTTGACAGTTTTGATAAGTCCTTTGTCTGCGAGTTTGTTGAGTGTTTCGTAGACTTTTCCTGATGCAATTTTTGATGTTTTGATGATTGTGCCTGTAGTCTGTTTTCCTCCACAGAGTAAGGCAAGATAAACCTTTGTTTCGTTGGTTGTTAATCCTATTTTTTTGAGTAGTTCTTCATACATACTACCCACTTAGTGGGAGGTAATATTTAAGTATGTAGCCTGTATAGTTACTACTATAAAATAAGTGCATTAAGGAGGTACGGATAATGGTAATAAACAAATGGGTAAAAATGGCAGGATTGGTTGCTGCTGTAGCAAGTAGTTTTGTAGGTGGGAAGCTCCACGAGCGAGCAAAGCATGCAGAAGATGGGGTGTCTTATAGTTGTTATAGAACATCAACCATGAATAGGGTGCGTGGAGAAGTAAGTGTTCGCATCGGGAATAATTTATTTAATATCTATCCTGAAATGCTAAACAGCTTAATAGGTAAAGATGTTATTGGTGGACAAGAAGTAGATAATAGTTTAGTAGAAACGTTGGACCAGTATCAACATTGGTTTCCTAAAGCACCAGAAGGTTGGGGGATGGAAGGGCGAATCTATAGTAACACAGAAATTGCTTCTACGTTGCACCGTTACACGATGAATTCGCATTTGGAGAATGGTAAGCGGGTTGTAGGTGACAGGATTGAAGGTGCCAGTGTAAAATTTATCCGTGAGTAAGAGGTTTTTTATAACCTCCCCTCTTTATTTTTTTGATGTTCACGTTGAATATTGAGCCGGTATTGTTTCATCTTGGTTCTTTGGAGATTCGTTATTATGGCTTGTTGTACGCGTTTGCTTTTTTAGTAGGTTATTGGTATATGCGTCGTCGTGCGAAGTATTTGCGGTGGAAATTGGATGTTGATGTATTGTTTACATATTTGATTATAGGTAATCTTGTGGGTGCTCGTTTGTTTGAAGTGTTGTTTTATAGTCCCAGTTACTATTTTGCTAATCCACTAAAAATTTTGTTTCTTTGGCAGGGTGGTTTGTCATTTCATGGCGGTTTGGTAGGTGGTGCTCTTGCTTTGTGGTGGTTTTGTAAAAAGTATAAGCATTCTTGGTTGGAGCTTGCGGATGTTCTTGTTTTGCCTTTAGCGTTTGGTTTGTTTCTTGGCAGGATTGCGAATTTTTTGAATGGTGAATTATTTGGGTATCCTTCGTCGTTGCCGTGGGCTGTTGATTTTGGTGATGGTGTTTTTCGTCATCCGACGCAGTTGTACGAGTCGTTGAAAAATCTTATACTCTTTTTATTGTTAGTATTGTTACACCGTCGTTTGAAGAAGCATGCATATCCAGGGTATTTGCTTGCAGTATTTTTAACAGCATATGGTTTTTTTCGTTTTTTCTTAGAATTTTTGAAGGTGCCAGAGCAACTTTGGTTGGGTTTTCCTGTTGGCCAATGGCTTTCTGCAGTAATGGTACTAGCAGGAATGGTGTTCTTTTTGTATGTGCGTAAGGCCCGTCGTGTTGTTAGACATTGATGTTTGAAATTCACTAATTTTATAAAGGACTGTAAACGCTGATTTCTATTCTTATGATAAAAAACCTGAAAGGGGGATTGAATTGATGGAAAAAGAGAGTAAAAAGGTGCGTTTAGAGTTTGAAGCGTTGACGTTGTGGAAATCAGCTACGGTTGTTCTTGCAGTCTTGCTTATTATTTCAATTGTTACGGGTGGTTTTTCTTTGAATGAGAACCAGCCAGCAGATGTTGTTCCTACGCCTGCAGGTACTGAAGAGCCGCAGGGTAATGGTTGGTCAGGCAGTCCTAAAGCATTGTTAATGTTTAAGACCTATGCTTCTGAGATTGGTTTAGATAAGAAAAAGTTTGATAGTTGTTTGGATAATCGTGTTTTTGATCAGGAAATACAGGATGATACTGCTGCTTGTCAGGCTGCAGGTACATCGGGTACGCCAACATTTTATATTAACGGTCAGCAAATTGTTGGTGCTCAGCCCTATGCCGCGTTCGAAACTGCTATTGAGGAAGCGTTGAAGAATCCAAGTGTGGGTAGTAATGTTATTAGCATTGAGGGTGATCCTATCATGGGTGATGTGAATGCTCCTGTTACCATGGTCAGTTGTGAGGATTATCAGTGCCCCTTCTGTCAGCGTGCGTTCTTGCAGACATTCCCGCAGATCAAGCAGAACTATATTGATACAGGTAAGGTTCGGTATGTCTTCAAGGATTTCCCCTTGCCGTTCCATTCAGAGGCTGATGAGGCTTCTTTAGCTGCTGAATGTGCAGGTGAACAGGGTAAGTATTATGAGATGCATGAGAAACTTTTCGAGAACCAGCAGTAATTTTTTTACTGCCGTTTTTCTTTTTTCTTTGATTTTTTTAGCTTCGTGTAGTTCTTCCTCGAATAATGATAATGGCCCTCAGGTGGATGTTGGTGTTACTGTCCAGCCGGGTGAGGTGAAGACGTTTTCTGTGCGTAGTGATGCTGATGTTTGTGTTGAGGATGGTAAGCCTGTTATTCGTTTGTTTTCTACAACGTGGTGTCCTCATTGTCAGTGGGTTAAGTCTCGTTTTACGAAGGTTGTTCAGGAGTATGTTCGTGCTGACAAAATTGTTGCTTATCATTGGGTGTTGGATAGTAATGATGATGATTTTACGTCTGTTGTTGAGGGTAGTGTTCCTGAGAGTGAGTTAGCAGTCTATAAAGATTTTAATCCGCAGGGTTCTATTCCAACGTTTGTGATGGGTTGTAAGTATTATCGTGTGGGTAATGGTTATGAGGCACAGAATGATTTGGGTGCTGAAGAGACTGAGTTCCGCACGGTTATCGAAAAGCTTATTGAAGAAGCGGGGAGTGTTGAAGAATGAAGAAAATAGTTAGCTTTATGATAATGTTAGTATTTTTGGGTGCTTGCGCTTCGTCTTCACAGGAGGTAACTACAATACCTACAGGTAATACTCCTGTAAATGCTGATGCGAATAATAATGAGCAAGTTCCTAGTGTTGTGGATGCGCCTCAAGAGGTTGTTAGTGAAGTCAAAGAGTTTAAGATTATTGCAACAGATTTTTCTTTTTCTCCTGATACAATTCGTGTGCAGGAAGGCGATAAGGTCCGCTTAGTCATAACAAGTGATGATGGTGAGCACGGTTTGGCTGTTCGTGAGTTTGGAGTGAATATTAAAGTCGCTGAGGGTGAGACGGGTAGTGCTGAGTTTGTTGCTGATAAGAAGGGTATGTTCACGTTTTATTGTTCGGTGTATTGTGGTGCTGGTCACAAGGAAATGACAGGTGTTTTAATTGTTGAATAAACATCTTTTTTCTTCTTTTTTTATTCGTCTTGGTTTGGGTACAGTTTTTCTTATATTTGGTGTGGGTAAGTTTATGGGTGATATTTGGGTGGTGGCTATTCCTTCGTTGCCGTTTATCAGTTCGTTGCCTATTCCAGGTGATGTAGTTGTTATCGTTATTGGTGTCACGGAAGTGCTTATTGGCTTGTTGTTGGTGTTGGGTTTGTGGACGCGTTGGGTCGCTCTTGCTGCCAGTCTGGAATTGTTGATGATTTTGTTCTTGTTGAACTTTCAGGAAGTTCGTGATATTGGCTTGTTGTTATGTGCGGTGGGTCTGGTCTTCGCAGACAGTAGTTTTTTAAGTCTTGATAAGGTCTTCTTTAAGTCATGAAGCCGCATAATTATGCATTAGTATTATTGCCGTTAGTGATTATTCTTTCTAATTTTGTTATTGTCTTGTTTTCTGATGGTTTTTATCATGATAGGTTTGAGCGTTATGGTACTTATGATAAGTTGGGGAAGGTTGCTGCTGATGCGGAATTAGATATTATACAGTCTTATTTTTTGGGTAGTGAAGAAACGTTGAATAGTACATTGCTGACTGCTCGTGAGCGTGTGCATATGTTAGAAGTTCGTGATATTATGCGTAAGGTGCTATTTTTGTGGTTGAGTGTTGTTTTGTTGTTCGTTGTTTCTGCTTTTTTGCATCCGAACTGGCCGAAGGTTCTTTTGTGGGGTGGTTTGGCTGTTGTTCCGTTATGTTTGTTGTTAGTATTTTTTTCTTTGAATTTTGTTACGAGTTTTATTGCGTTTCATGAATTATTTTTCCAGGATTCTTCGTGGTTGCTTGCTTCTGATTCTAAACTCTTGATACTTTTCCCTCAAGAATTGTTTTCTGATGTTGTTTGGTCGTTATTGTTGCGTTCCTTTTTTGTTGGTGTTGTTTGTAGCGTTGGTGGTTGGTGGTTACAAAGATTTAAAAGTCCTCGTCCTCGTATACGCTTGTAATGGATTGGTTTTTGAAAAGAGAGGGTGAAGTTTTACAGTCTTTAGGTGTTTCTCGTCATGGTCTTCTTTTGCATGATGTTGAGAAACGTTTTGCTGAGTTCGGTCCTAACGAATTGCAACAGTCGCATGGTTCTTCTGTGGGAAAGATATTTTTTAGTCAGGTGAAAAGTCCTGTAGTCTACGTGCTTATTGCTGCGTTGGTCGTTGCTTTTTTTCTGCGTGAGTGGGTTGATGCTTCTGTTATTCTGGTTATCTTAGTATTGAATACATTGTTGGGTTTTTTTCAGGAGTTTAAGGCTGATCGTGCTTTGGAGAAGTTAAAGGAGTTATCGTCTCCAGTGTGTCGTGTTCTTCGTGATGGTAAGGAGGTTGAAGTTGCTGCGAAGTTGTTGGTTCCTGGTGATATTATTTTGTTAGAGGCAGGTATGCGTGTTCCTGCTGATGCGTATCTTTTGGAGTCGTGGAATGTGAAGGTTGATGAGTCTATTTTGACGGGTGAGTCTGTTCCGGTGAAGAAGTCGTTGGGTGCTTTGAGTACGATTGTTCCTGTTGCTGGTCGTTATAATATGGTGTTTGCTTCTTCTGTGGTTACGTATGGTCGTGGTACTGCTGTTGTTGTTGAGACAGGTATGCATACGGAAGTGGGTAAGATTGCTCATTTGTTGGAGACTGCTGAGGAGAAGGAGACGCCGTTGCAGAAGAAGCTTGGTATGTTGGGTAAGCAGTTGGCGTTGTTGACCGTGGTGGTTGTTGTTATTGTTTTTGTTGCTGGTTTGCTGCGTGGTGAACCATTGGGTATGATGTTTTTGGTTGCTGTTTCTTTGGCGGTTGCTGCTATTCCTGAGGGTTTGCCTGCGGTGGTGACTATTTCTTTGTCGTTGGGTGTGAAACGTATGGTTCGTCGTAATGTATTGGTACGTAAGTTATCTTCTGTTGAGACGTTGGGTGCTACGACGATTATTTGTACGGATAAGACAGGTACGTTGACGTGCAATCAGATGACGGTGAAGCGTTTGTTTGTGAATAATGGTTTTGTTGCTGTTTCTGGTGATGGGTATGTTCCGGTGGGTTCTTTTTTGGTTGATGATAAGCAGGTTGCTTCTTCTTCTTTCGCGCAGTTGTTGAAGGTTGGTTTGTGGTGTAATGATGCAAAGATTGTTGATGGTAAAGTTTTGGGTGATCCTACAGAGGCTGCGTTGGTTGTTGTTGCTCAGAAGGGTGGTGTTACTGTTGTTGATGCTCGTGTTGATGAGGTTCCTTTTACGTCTGAGGCGAAGTTTATGGCTACGAAGTATAAGGAGGGTAAGGGTTTTGTGTGGATGGTGAAGGGTGCTCCTGAGGTTGTTTTGCGTAAGTGTTCTCGGGTGTTGGTGAATGGTCGTGTGGTGAAGTTGTCTGCTGGTCAGCGTTCTAGTGTTTTGCTTGCGAATGAGTCTATGGCTCATGATGCTTTGCGTGTTTTGGCGTTTGCGTATGGTTCTTCTGTTGATGATTTGATTTTGGTGGGTTTGATGGGTATGGTTGATCCTCCGCGTCCTACCGTTACTGATGCTGTTGCTCGTTGTAAGTCTGCGGGTATTCGTGTGGTTATGATTACCGGTGATCATCGTTTGACTGCTCAGGCTATTGCTCGTCAGATTGGTTTGCGTGATCGTTGTTTGACGGGTGAGGAGTTGGATGCTTTGGATGATGCTTCCTTGCAGAAGATTGCTGTTGATGTGGATATTTTTGCTCGTGTTTCTCCTGAGCATAAGGTGCGTATTTTGGAGTTGTTGCGTCCTGGTCAGGTGGTTGCCATGACAGGTGATGGTGTGAATGATGCTCCTGCGTTGAAGCGTGCTGATATTGGTGTTGCTGTGGGTTCTGCTACGGATGTTGCTAAGGAAGCTGCTGATATGGTCTTGTTGGATGATGATTTTTCTTCGTTGGTGGTTGCTGTTGAGGAGGGTCGTGCTATTTATGATAATATTAAGAAGTTTGTTAATTATTTGTTGTCTTCTAAT
>DATDVL010000054.1:0-3227 GCA_035290025.1 Candidatus Nanoarchaeia archaeon | reverse complement strand
TTTTTTGGAGTAAGAATTTCATGAGTAACCGTGGGTTGTCTCGTGCTTTTCCTATGCGTAGGCTGTCGACAACGTCGATAAAATGGTGGAAGCTTGCTCCGTGGTACATAAGTACGTTAATGCCAGAGAATTCTGGTGTTGATGCGATGGTGAGGTAGGTGGGGTTTCCTACGAGGTGGAGGTTGGTGATTGCTGCCATTTTTGGTGCATAGGTTGCGCTGATGGGTGGTTGTGGTTCTGAGTTTCTTATGGCGTCGTGTTGTCCTGGGCAGACAATGATGGTGATGTCTTTGCGTATCATGTCGAAGAGTTCTCCTGCTCGTTCGTATTGTTTTTCTATGTCAGGTATGTTGAGTTCATTTTCTTGTCCAGGGTAGACTCCTACGCCGTCGATGAGGTCTCCGACGACGAATAAGTATTTTATTTTTTGTATTTTTTCGTGTTCTTCAGGTGTTCCTTGTTCCATATTGATCCATCGTATGAATCCTAGGAATTCTTGTTCTAGGAATTTTTTTGATCCTACATGGACATCGGATATGAATGCTGCGTAGATTTCGTCGGGTGCTTGTTTGAGGGGGTGGTCTTTGGGTACGTCGGGTTCGAGTAATATATTTGCAAAAATGGTAGGTATTTTTTTGCTGTCTCCTTTGGTTCCTTTGATGCCGATGACTTGGTCTAAAACAAGGTCTTTTGCTTTGTCGTAGATGTCTTTTCTGTTTTTCATGATGAGTACTTTTGCTGTTCCGGTGACGTCTTCTACAGTCAGTTCTATATGTTCATTTTTGGTGAGTCGTTTGTCGTAGATGATGCCGATGATGGCTACTTCTTCTCGTTCTTCTTTGTTTTTTATTTTGTTGATGCTGGTGAGTCCTTCTTGGAGTTCTACGCGGTTGCTGAGGAATTTTTTTAGGTTGTCGTAGCGGTTGCGGAAGTGTTGGGTGAAGTCTGTTGCGTCTCTTTTTTTTACGTCTTCTTTGAATGTTTTGGTGATGATGAGTGGTGCTAGTTCTAGGTTGTTGACTTTTTTTGTTAAGGTTACTAAGGGTGGTGTGATGATGGGTTCTGATGGGCTTACGAGGGGTTTTGCAGATGATAAAGATGGAGGTGGTGTTATAGTGATTAGGGTAGTAGGTTCTAATATTTTTTCTTGTTGTTGTGTCTCTTGTTTGAGGTCTTTGAGTAAGTGGTCTAATTCTTTTCTTGTCCGAGGATTTTCTTCGTAGTGTACTAAATTGAGGAAGGTGTCGTAGGTTTTACTGCTTCTTCCTTTTTCTTTGAGTGCTATGGCTCGTTCGAATTCTAGCCAGTTGAATTCTTGGCGGTTTTTTTTGCTGTAGAGTTGATAAAATGTTTTGTTGAGAACGACGGGTCCTTCTCGGTGTTCTGATGGTATAACATCAGTATTGATGTCTTCGATGAATATGTCGGGGCTTATGAGTATGCCTCGTTCCATGAGTTCGTTCACTTGTGCTAGTTTCATATGTTGAGGTTCTCTTTGAGGGTGGTGTTGGTTTTGTGGATGAGTGAGTTGGGTATGCCGAGGCATATTTCTCGTGTTCTTCCGTAGCGTCCTTTGCTGATGATTTTTGTGTTGATAATACCGAGCATGTCAAGTTCTGCTATGATGTCTGATACGCGTCGTTGTGTTAGTGGTCGTACGGTTGTTTTTATGCAGTAGTCTTTGTAGAGTTCGTAGATGTCTCCCGTGAAGAGTCTTTCTTGGTTGTTCGTGAGTGCTTTGCTGAAGATGGCGTAAAGGACAAGTTGTGATTGTTTTGGTTGGGAGTTGATGCTTTCGAGTACTTTGTCACTTTCTATTTTTTCTTCTGCTCCGTCGATGTGGTTGACGGTGACTTGTGTTTCTCCTTGTCGTTCTGCTATTTCTCCTGCTACGCGTAAGAGTTCTAGTGCTCTTCGTGCGTCTCCGTGTTCTCGTGCTGCGTAGGCTGCGCATTTGCTGATGACGCCTTCGGTGAGTGATCCTTCTTTGAAGCAGAGGTGTGCTCGTTCTTTGAGTATTTTTTGTAGTTGTAGTGCGTCGTAGGGTGGGAATAGTACTTCTTCTTCGCTGAGGCTGCTTTTGACGCGTGGGTCGAGAACGTCGGTGAATACAAGGTCGTTGGATATGCCGATGATGCTGACTTCGCTGTTTTTGAGTTCGCTGCTGAGTCGGGTGAGGTTGTAGAGTATTTCATCACCGGTTTTTTTTACGAGTTGGTCTATTTCATCGAGGATGATAATAATTATTTGTGGTTCTTGGTCAAGTGCTTGGACGAACATTTTGTATATTTCTTCTGTGGGTAGTCCTGTTGCGGGTACGTCTTTTCCGAAGTCTCTTACGAGTTGTGCTATGAGCCTATATTCTGTGTCTGCTACTTTTTTTAGTTTGCAGTTGAGGTAGAGTATTTTTAGGTTAATATTATTCTTTTTTGCTATTAGGTGCATAGCTTCTGTAGTATGTTTTATAGAAAGTGTTTTTCCCGAGCCTGTTTTTCCGTAAATGAAGAGGTTGGATGGTTTTTCATGGCGTAGTGCTGGTGCTAGGATGCTTGCTACTTGTTCTATTTGTTTTTCTCTGTAGGGTATTTCTTTTGGGGTATAGTTTGCTTGTAATGCTTTTTTGTTGATAAATAATGGTTCTTTTTTAAGGTAATTTTCGAAGAAAGAATTAATTGTTTCACCCATAGTGGTTGTTAGGATGAATAAGTTCTTTTTAAATATTGTTTTACTGGAATACATACACTCACACCTCTATTTCCTATGGAATAGTTTTTTGAAAAAATTCTCATTTTCTGAAAAGAAAAAAGTAATAGTATAGATAAGATAAGATAAACTTTAGTAAATAGAGTATATAATATAGAAATTCTTATAAACTAAATATATAAATAAGATAGTATTCTTCTATTATAATGCTTCTTTAGGTGTTTTCTGACTATTTTTCTTAAAATCTCTTTCGGAAAGCTTCTATAAGCAATCGGAAGTTCTACAGGAAATGAAGGGGTAGGAGTAAAAGTAAATAATAAGCTATAAAGAAGAGTTAATTGTTTATGGAAAATTAAGATTATAATAAGGAGTAGGTATTCTTAGGCGCTGTTGAAAATCTCTGGTTGTATAACCAGAGATAGGTTATGTAGGGTAGCTCTGCAATAAGCATCTGCTCTTTGTGTAGTGAACAGTCGAGAGTTCATGCTGGATCCGTATTTTTGTTTGTTTGATCCGAATGTTGC
>DATDVL010000053.1:0-12215 GCA_035290025.1 Candidatus Nanoarchaeia archaeon | reverse complement strand
AACATTCGGATCAAACAAACAAAAATACGGATCCAGCATGAACTCTCGACTGTTCACTACACAAAGAGCAGATGCTTATTGCAGAGCTACCCTACATAACCTATCTCTGGTTATACAACCAGAGATTTTCAACAGCGCCGTCATGTGCATAATCTTTAAAAAGCTTCGTTGCGTAAGGTAATACATGAAATCGTTGAAGGTTGGTGTGTATCATCATGACTGTTGGGGTTCGTTTAGTACGAAGGATTATCCTACTATTTCCATGTCGGAGATGGGTGCGGTGAAGATTGTTGATCGTTCTCGGAAGGGTGTTTTGGTGGATTCTTTTTTCAGAATTACTGCTGATTCTGTCCGAGAGCTGGATAGGTATTTGTCGTATGTGAAATCTCTTCCTTCGTTGAAGCAGGTAAAGGTGCATTATCGTAAGGATAATCGTGCGTATGTTTTTATTCAATTTTTGTCCACGTCAAGTTCGTATGATCAGGTATTGCGGTCAAAGGCTATGCCTATGGGTCCTATTGTTCAGGAGAAGGAGTTGGAGATTCATACCGTTGCTACGGAGAATCCTGGGCAGACGACAAAGTTGTTACGTAACCTTGAACAGTTGGGTGAGGTGAAGGTTTTTCGTATTGCTGATTTTGATGAGGGTGATGTTTTTGCTCATTTGACAGGTAAGCAGCAGGATGCGTTATTGCATGCGTTTAATAATAATTATTATGATTGGCCTCGTAAGAAGTCTTTGGATATGTTGGCAAAGCAGTTAGGCTTGAAGCGTCGTACGTTCCAGGAGCGTTTGCGTCAGGCAGAGGCTAAGTTTATTCCTCGTGCTATTGAAGATCAGTTAAAAAAGCATTAGCGTGTTATTCTTTCGTCAATCATAGCATTTCTTACACGTTGTTCTAGTTCGTCAAAAGGTATCTTCATTTTTTCGAATGCTATGACATCATAAGGATCGATGCGTGCCTGATAGAGTTTGTTGAGTTGAGCGTAGCGATTGACGGTTGCTGGTGTGATCCCTTTTTCGTGCAGTGCTACCATCTGTTGGAAGCGTTGACTGTTTACTTCCCATTCTCGAACGTTATTATCCATAAATATTCCTGTATCTAGAGCGTTAGCTTCTCCTGGTGTGATTCCTTTTTCGTAGAGGGGTAGAGCCCATTGTGCTGTTTCTTTTCCAAATATTCTTGTTTGGTAGCTGTGAATGCTTCCTGGATCAAAATGTACTATTGCTGCGCGTATAATTGTTTCTGAATTATCAAAGTAGCCTTTGTACTTGCTAGCAACTTCTGGTGTAACGCCTCCTTGTACTAGTGCAATAATTCCTTTGCTATGCCACCCGTATCCATTTCGTATTTTGCGGTCATAGGAATTTGCTACTACAGGCGTTATTCCAGCTTCATGAAGTTCTATAATTTCGTTGATGCCTAATTGGTTGTCATAAGCATTTGCTACGTGTGAAGAGATATGTGCTCTAATTAGTGATCGGATACTATATCCGTCAAATCGTGTGCTGTAAGTATTAAGATTGTCAAGGTTTGTTAATTTTTTAGCTTCGTCATCTAGTTTTTCTCCCTTTTGGAAAAAGAGTATGTCATCAGCATTGTAGCGATCATCGTAGGCATTAGCTGTTTTTGCGTCTATCCCTGCTTTGTGTAAGTCATGTATTCCTATGCCTTGGAAGTGAGTTTCATATGCTACTGCAACTTCTTCTGGTAGGTTATGCCGCTCAAAAAATTCTAAGTCATATTCTATAGTATCTTCTTTTATTCCTGCTGCTTGTCGGCTTTCTTCATAACTTAATGGTTTTTTTTGTTGCTCTGTTTCCTGTTGTGGCGCAGGTAATGTTCCTGGTTGTATTCCTTGGGTGGGAGAATGTTCTTGTTCGCATCCAGTGATTGCTAGTCCAAGGCTAAGTATACTAGTTTGTAGGATTTTTTGTAGTCTCATGGTTCAAACTCCAAGGTGAATCCACATGATTCGCAAGGATAAGTAACTTGCTCAACATAAGTTCTTCCATCTATAGGTATTCTTTCTATGCTATAACTCATGGATGTTGGACTTGCATGTATAAGTGTCATGCCAGGTGTTGGTATTATTTGAACAACTTCTAGTAATCTGCTTACAGGTCGTAAGGTGACGTTGTATGCTGTACCTTCATAATGGTTGAGTTCGCATACGACAAGTTGTAACCCACCATCGTTTTTTCTTGTTCTGCTTGCTTCTTTCCAGGAACTTTTATCTCTTCTACCTTCTCGATAAAAAATACTGTGTAATGGTTCTTCAAAGATTGTTAGTAGTCGTTGTTCTGCTTCTGGTGTGAGTGGGCTTGCAGGTCTGACTCCTTCTCCTATAAGTACTTCAATTTCTAGATGTGGTAATAGTATCTTTCTTGTGGGTTTAGTTGTTGTCATCTTTCTTTCCTAACCCCTTTTATGGTTCAGAAGTACTATTTAGCTATTCTAGTACTTTTACTGACATTGGTCAATTGCTTTAAGAATGCCTTATTTTTTTGCTGTTTTCCATAGTTGTTCAAAGTATGCTTTGTAATTGTCTGCAATGTCTTTGTTGTGGATGAGTATGACGAATGGTTTTTCTTGCCAGTTGATGATGGCTACTTTGTCTCCGTAGATGTTGGTTGCTATGTTGGTTGCTGGTAGTGGTAGGTAGCGTGTTTCTGCGTAGGGTATTTTTTCTTTCATATGTTGGTGGTAGATGAGTCGTAGTTTTTTTCTTTGTTTCACACGGTTTTTTGTGTACCAGTGGAGGTAGTATTGTAGTTGTTCTTTTGCGTGGGTTGATGCTCCTAGGACGAGTATTTCTTTTCCGTGGTTGAGCTGGTCTTCGAAGACGTTTTTGAGTGCTTTTTTCCCTTTGTAGAAGAGTGTTTCTTGTGTTTGGTGTGTTTGATTGTATTTTTCTTGGAGTTTTGGCAGTACATGGTTGATGGCTGCTGCTTGTTCATTGATGATTGTTAAGAGTTGTTCGGGGTTGGTTGCTGCGTAGTGCCTTCTGTTGTTTTGTTGTATGTAGCCTACGAGTCCTTTTCTGATGAGTCGTTCTGCTGCGTCGTAGACGTTTCTTCTATGGATTCCTGATCGTCTGCTGATGGTTCCTGCGAGTGCTGGTCCGATGTCTAAGAGTGTGAGGTAGATTTGTGTTTCTAGTTTTGTTAAGCCGAATTGTTCTAGTGTTGCTCGTAAGTCCATGCTTATTGTTGTGGAGGTTGAGTATATAATTATTGTGGTGATTAATGTACCCGCACAAAATTATATCTTATTTTTGTGTTGCTCTAGTAAAACAGTTGGAGGAACATACAATGGCAAACACAGAAAGTTTGGAACGGCAGGTTATTGAGTTAATCGCCACGGATAGGATTGATGTACCAATATCAAGCATGTCAGGGAAGTTGAAGCGTGCAAAGCCGAAGCTTGCGCAAGCAATAGATCTTGCAGCGTATGATGGGTCATTTAAGGGTGAGCGTGTGTATGCACGTGTTGTTGATGAAGATGTTGAGAAAGCTCGTGGTATGCGTGAAGGTGTTAACGAGTTTGGAAAAAAGTATCCTAACTATGGGAAAATTTTGGAAGGGATTATTCAGGAAAAGCGCAAGGATCGTGAAAGACATTTGTATTTTGGTGTCAATGATGGTCGACGTTTGACGAGTGATGACTACATGGGTGTCATGCGCAATCTTGGTTTTAGTGAAGCGCGTGCTGAGAGCTTGTATCAGGAACTTATGGAAGTAAGCAGGAAGTTATCTCGACAACGTGCTGATGAGCGAAGTGTACTTGTGGGAAATGGTGCTGATACTGATGAGTAAGTCAGTAAATGCATTGTTTGAACATTATGCTAAGTATCATGCGAGTCTTGTTGTGGTTGCTGAGGCTAAGCACCATAAACAGGATCCGGCGCATGATTTCTTGCATGGCCTGCAGGTAGAGAAGAATGCGTTGCGCATTGCTTTTTTTGAAGGTGGTGATCCTGAAGTTGTTGGTCCTGCTGGTTTGATGCATGATGCAGTGACCTATCGTAAAGACGATCCTCGTTCTCGCTTGGCTGCTGATGAGTCTGCTGCTGTTGTGGGTGTCGTGCTTCGTGATTTTTTTGATTTTCCTTCGGCAAAGATTCCTTTGGTAGTGCAGGCTGTTCGTGAGCATTCCTATACGCGTGGTTTGCAGCCTTCTTCTTTGGAGTCTGCTATTGTGCAAGATGCTGATCGTTTGGAAGCGTTGGGTGCTATTGGTGTTTTGCGTGTTGCTTCGTTGTCGGGGTATATGGGTAAGCCGTTGTATTGTTTGGATGATCCTTTTTGTGATGATCGTCAGCCTGGTGGTAAGGGTGCGCAGTTGGATTTGTTTTATTCTCGTTTTTTGAAAACGCCAGAGAAGATGCATACTGTTACGGGTAGGGCATTAGCTGAGGAGCGTGTTGGTTTTATGCATCAATTTTTAGATCAGTTGCGTGGTGAGTTAGCGTAAGTTTCTAATTATATCTTCCCTTTTTCCCGTAGATATCTAGAGTAGGGGTGTGCTGTATTATTGTAACCAGCAAGTGCGGATAGTTGTGCTAATTGTGTATCGGCAGTTACGGGTCCTAGCAGTTCAATGCGATAAGGTTGTGCTTGTGGGAGTATTAATCCTCTCGTCCAGGCAACTTTTCCTCCCCCATTGTTGAGAGTCATTTCTTCTGGTCTATTAGAGTATTTTGTCCAGTCTAGCTTTCCTGTTCGGTACTTTTCCTGGATGCGCATGTCTTCTTGGGTAATGTCTATTTCTCGGCGAGATTTATCAACTCCATTGGTCATAATTGCTCGTGCTAGTGCTGCGAAGAAGTAGACGCGTATGCCTGTGCCTTTGTTGAAAGGTGGCCATCCTACGAAAGTGATAGTTGTGGGTGCTAATCGTTTTATGGTTGTATTGGGGTTTTGATATTCTACTTTGATACGGCAGGTTATGTGATCACCAGTTCCTACAACAGGTATGGGTGCTTTAAGTCTCCATTCTCCATGCACATGTGTTGGTTGCCAGTCTCCTTCAAATGATGTGACAATGCCTTCAATTCCCATGCCTAGTTCATCAAAAGGTACGATAAGTTTTTGTAAACTTTTATTATGATTTTGGTTTCTTCGTCTCAAAGAAGTTGTTTTAGCAGTCATGTCGTTTCCTAAAGATAAGAACTATTTATAACTAGTTTTTCACATGATAATGACGAAAAAAATTGTTTTAAAAATAACTAAGGCATGTCTATAGGTCCTAATCTTTCTAAGTCCAATAATCCTCTTAAGGTAGTGAAATAAGGGTGACTAAGGTCTTCGAAAGTTCTAGTTGTATTACCCCATCCGTGTTTTTGTATTCGTATGCGGTAGGCTGGTGCTATGCCCTGTTTTCTTATGGGAGTCCAAACTCCTCCTCGATCGCGAATGTCGTCCCGTTGATAAAGTTCTATGCTTTGGATAGGTCCAGTTGCTGGTTGTTCATCTCGTTCTGCTTGAAGTCTTCTTATGACATCATCCTCAAATACCATTTCAGGATTGGGTTGGCGGTGTCTCCATATATCTAGAGTTGTTGCTGTTGTTCTTTTTGGTTGGTAGATTGCTCCAAGTACCCATACGACTATTTCTTCTCCATTTCCAAGGTCTGGCCATTCAGGGAAAGTTATTCTCTCTGCTGGTGGTTTTGGGATGCCATTAGTTACAATGAATGTTTTTTGTGTTCTTCCAGAAGTTGGTTGGTGAGGGTTGATAAATTCTGTAGTGTAAATTACTGAACTCACTTCTATAGGCATACCTTCTTCAAGTGCTCGTCGTGTTATTGCTCGTTCTCCAAGCTCTTTGTTGTAGACTACGTTTTCTTGTAGCATAGTTTCAATTCTTTTTGTGAGCGTTTGTGTCATAAGTAAAATAGTTTTTATTATTCCTATTTATAGTTAACTCTTCACGACTTGAGGACGAAAAATTAATATTAAAAATAAAAAAGAAGAAAAAGAGTTCTTAGAACTCTTCTGAATCTTCGCTTTTCGTTTCTTGAGAACTTTCTTCAGTGGATGCTTCGTTGCTTTCTCCAGTTCCTTCGCTTCCTTCTGCTGGTTGTTCTGTAACTGCGGTTCCGTCGTTGACGACTTCTCCGAAGGCTACTTTTCTGAGAACTTTGTTGATTTTGATCTTTACTTGTTCTCCTTGTTTCACGCCGGGTATGAAGATGACGAATCCTCTGATTTTGGCTATGCCGTCTCCTTTTTCTCCGACTGCTTCGATGGTTACATCGTATACTTCACCTGGTTTAACCGGTGCAAAACTTCTTTGTCCACCATTAAAGTGGGGTCTATCGCCGTACATATTTTATTCACTCCTTATATCTTATAGATTTTTTTATGTTGTATCGATCTAGAGAATTCCTCTATATCTGCTTATTTGGCAGTTTTAGAACGTTTATAAGCTTTATGGGTTTTCAGTTCTTTACCAGGGCGTTGCTTGGTAGATGGCTGCGGTGAGTGCTGTTGATGCTGCAATGCCAAGTGCGCCGATGAGTTGTTTTTGTGTTGATGTGTAGTTTCTGAAGGTGCGTGCGAGTGGTCGTTCTGATGGTTCTATGTTATAGAGGTCTTTGTAAAAATCAATGCCTTGACCTATTGCCCATCCTACGGGTGCGCTTGCGAGTCCTGCCCATAATCCATCAATGAGTGCTTTTTTTGGTTCGGTGCCACTGAACATGTAGATGGGTGGTGTGACTGCTGTGGTAAGTAGCATGGTATAAATAATGTCATGGACACTTTTTATTAGTTCAGGGGTGGTTTTTGTGAGGTGGCATATATTTCGTGATAGGTTTCTTCCTTTGCTAAAAATGAATCCTAGTCCAAGATAGTTAAATAATGCTGTGTTAGTTCTTGCTGCTATGGCCTGTGCGTCTGCTTGGTGGCGTACAACATTTTCTAGTAATGCGAAAAAGGGTGTTGAGAAAAAAACGTTTCCTGTGGTGTCTATGAAGTGTTCTTCCAATCGTTCAAGTAGTGTTTTTTCTGCCATGATATTTTTTCAAAAATGGTTGTTTAAAAGAGTGATGGACGTGGTGTTCTTCTTGGATTGCTGCTTCCGAAGGTTTATATAACAAAAAATTGTTGTAAGCTGTTATGGACTTCGAAACTATTGTTAAATCTCGTTATGCTGTTAAAAATTTTGATGGTAAGGTTATTTCGCAGGAGAAGGTGGATAAGCTTTTCGAGTTGATTCGTCTTGCCCCTTCGTCGTTTAATATCCAGCCGTGGGTAGTCAAGGTGGTTACAGATAAGGCTCTTAAAGAAAAATTGCAGGCTGCTGCGTGGAATCAGCCGCAGATAAGTACTGCTTCTCATGTGTTGGTTTTTTGTGCAAATACAGATATTATAGGCAATATTCATTTGTTGGAGAAGACGATGCTTGCGCAGGGTGCTTCTGCGGAGAGTATTAAGGGGTATGTGCAGATGATGCAGGGTTTTGCTGAGGGTTTGTCTGCCGAGCATAAGTTGTCGTGGGCGCAGCGTCAGGTGTATATTGCTTTGGCGCATGCGTTGTTGGGTGCTAAGGCTTTGGGTTTTGATGCTTGTCCTATGGAAGGTTTTTCTCCTGAAGATTTTGCGAAGATTTTAGGTTTGCCGTCACATCTGGTTCCTACAGTTCTTTGTCCTATTGGGTTTGCTGCTGATGTGCCGAAGCCGAAGGTTCGTTTTTCAAAAGAGCAAGTTTTCCAGTAAGTTTTAAATAGCTAGTCTTTTGTTGTTTTTGTATGCAGCAGTCGTTTCTGAGCGTCAAGATTATTATTCAGTAGTTGGGGCTCTTTTTATCAGAGCTTTTTTAAACGCTTAGTAGTACGACTTTGGAACGAATATGGGTATAAAAGAAACGGAACTGGAACTGATTAAGTTTTGGAATGAGAATAATATTTTTATGAAGTCAGTAGAGTCTCGTCCTAAGGATAAGCAGTATGTCTTTTATGATGGTCCTCCGTTTGCTACAGGTACACCACATTATGGTCATATTCTTGGTTTGACTTCTAAAGATGTTTTTCCTCGTTATTGGACGATGAAGGGTTTTCGTGTTGAGCGTCGTTGGGGTTGGGATTGTCATGGTTTGCCTATTGAGAATATTGTTGAGAAGAAGTTGGGTATCAAGGATAAGAAGGAGATTGAGACAATGGGTGTTGACAAGTTCAACGAGGCTTGTCGTGCTCAGGTTTTGACGTTTGCTCAGGAGTGGAAGAAGACGGTTGATCGTATGGGTAAGTGGATCGAGTTTGATAATGCGTACAAGACGATGGATAATTCTTATATGGAATCTGTTTGGTGGATTTTTAAGAAGTTGTATACAGAAAGTTATATTTATGAAGGTAAGAAGGTGTTGTTGTATTGTCCTCGTTGTCAGACTCCTTTAGCTAATGCTGAGATTGCTATGGATAATTCTTATAAGACGGTTACGGAAAAGTCTGCTACGGTTAAGTTTAAGGTGAAGGATAGGTCTGATACGTTTTTATTGTCCTGGACGACGACTCCGTGGACATTGGTGGGTAATGTTGCTTTGGCAGTTAATGAACTGTTGACCTATGTTAAGGTCAAAGTTGGTCCTCAGTATCTTATTTTGGTTAAGGATCGTCTCAAGGAAGTTTTGAAGGGTCAGGAGTATCAAGTTGTTGAAGAGTTTTCTGGTAAGAAACTGCTTGGTTTAGAGTATGAGCCTTTGTATGATCATGTTGTTGATAAAAAAAGTCATTATGTTATTAATGGTGGTAATGATGTTACTGCTGTTGATGGTACAGGTATGGTACATATGGCATTGTATGGTGAGTTTGATTATCAGATGATTAAGAAGTATGATTTGCCGGTGATTCAGCATGTTGGCCCTCATGGTAAGATTGTTTTAGGTCCTGAAAAATTTAAGGATTTGTGGTTTAAGAAGGCTGATCAGCATGTTGTTGATGACTTGGAGGAGCGTGGATTGTTGTTTGCTGCTGATCCTTTCACGCATAGTTACCCGTTTTGTTATCGTTGCGAGACGCCGTTGTTTTACAATGCTGTTGATTCTTGGTTTGTTGATATTCAGAAGGTGAAGGAGCGTTTGCTTGCTCGTAATGAGTTGATTCATTGGTATCCTGACCATATGAAGGATGGTCGTTTCAGGAATATTTTGGAGACTGCTCCTGATTGGTCTATTTCTCGTAATCGTTTCTGGGCTACGTCTATTCCTGTGTGGAAATGTTTGGACTGTAAGGAAGTTATAGTTATAGGTTCTGTTGCTGATTTGCAAAAGCTTGCTACGTCGAAGGTTCCTGATGATTTGGACTTGCATAAGCATGTTGTTGATAAGATTCAAGTGACGTGTTCGAAGTGTAAGAAGTCTGTTTCTCGTATTCCTGAGGTTTTGGATTGCTGGTTTGAATCCGGCAGCATGCCGTATGGTGCGAAGCATTATCCTTTTGAGAATAAGGGTTGGTTGGAAAAGAATTATCCTGCTGATTTTATTTCTGAATATGTTGCTCAGGTTCGTGCGTGGTTTTATTATATGCATGTGTTGGGTGTGCTATTATTAGATAAGCCTCCGTTTAAGCATGTGGTCGTTTCGGGTAATATTCTTGCTGCTGATGGTGCGAAGATGTCCAAGTCTAAGAATAATTATCCTGATCCGCAGGTTATTTTTGACCAGTATGGTGCTGATGCTTTGCGTTTCTATTTGATGGCTTCTCCGTTGATGCGTGCTGAGGATTTGAATTTTAAGGAGGATGGTGTTAAGGAAGTGTATCGTAAGGTAGTGATGTTGTTATCGAATGTGAAATCGTTTTATGAGTTGTTTGCGCAGCATCATACGTCTGTTGCTAAGTTTGGTGGTAAGCATGTGCTTGATCGTTGGGTGGTGAGTAAGTCGCAGGCGTTGGTTCGTGATGTGACGAAGGCTTTTGAGGCTTATGATACGGGTACTGCTTGTCAGTTATTGATTGCTTTTATTGATGAGTTGTCGACGTGGTATGTTCGTCGTTCTCGTGATCGTTTTAAGAGTAGTGATGTTCAGGAGCGTTTTGATGCGGTGCATACGTTAGGATATGTGTTGCATCTGCTTTCTTTAGTGATGGCTCCTGTTACGCCGTTTATTGCTGAAAGTGTTTATCAAGTGTTGAGGAAGTCTGATAAGTCTTTAGATGAGTCGGTGCATGTGAGTGCTTGGCCTTCATGGTTAAAGAATGGTTTGGATGAAGAATTGAATAGTACTATGGACAAGGTTCGTGAGGTTGTTTCGTTGGCGTTGCAGGAGCGTGAGAAGTTGAAGGTTCCTGTTCGTCAGCCGTTGGCTTCTATTGCCGTGACGGGTGTTGTTTTAGAGAAGGAGTTTTTGGAGATTGTTCAGGATGAGTTGAATGTGAAGTCTGTTGTTTGTAATTCTGGCAAGGAAGTTTCAGTTGCTTTTGATGTGAAGTTGACTCCTGCGTTGGTTCGTGAGGGTTTGGTTCGTGAGTTGATTCGTAATGTGAATGGGTATCGTAAGGAGTTGCAGTTGACGTTGCATGATCGTGTGCAGTTATTTTTGGATGGTCCTGATGACGTGAAGGCTGCGGTGAATGATTTTTCTGCTGAGCTTCTTGCTGCTGTTCAGGCTGATCGTGTTGATTGGTCGTTGCCGCATGAGGTGAAGGTGAAGGAAGTTGCTGTGGGTGCTCATCAGGTGAAATTGGGTGTGTTGGTTTTGAAGAAGTAATCATAAGCCTTTTAAGGTAAGCGTTTTCTTTCGGTGTTGGGGTTCGTATGGCACAGTTTTATACATTTGAAGAATTGCAGGATCATTTTCCTACGAGGGATGCTGTTGTTGCGTGTCGTGATAGGATTATAGCACAGCTGGGTGATTATGGTTATTCTCGTCGTGCTGTTGTTTTTGGTTCTTCCATGTGGGGTTTGCATAAGAAGCTGGGTGCGCAGCATACGTTTCGTAGTGATGTTGATGTAGGTGTTGCTGAGATTGATCATCCTGGTATTGATCTGACAATTAGTAATTATTTTCACGAGATTGCTGCGGAGTTTCATGTTCCTGTTCAAGTCACAATTATTGGTAAGACCCGTCATTATCAGACATTGGTGAGTCCTTCGACGCGTGATCATTTTCGTTTGTTGCAAAAACGTTTTCCTCAGTTCCCTTATGCTGATTTTCTTCGTTTGATGAAGCCGTTAACGCGTGATCGTGTTGAGGATTTGCAAGGTTTTGTTAATTTTGTGTGGGGGAATATTAGTGATCGTTATCCTTGGTGTGAGTCTTTTGTTACAAGTTCTGAGTTTAGGGAAAAATTATCTATGTTAGAAAATGCTCCTGATCATTTGTTGCGGAAGTTTTTGGGTTTGGAGCGTCGTCTTCCTTGTCCTGATTCTAAGGTGAATACGCGTAAGGTTTTCTTTAGCGAACCGCATCCGTTGCGTACATCTCGTTTTGATAGTTGTTTTGAGCAAGTCTTGGATTGTACTGCTCGTTATGAACATCTAATGATGGGTGTTAAGGATGGTGTCCTAACCGAGGATAGTTATAATTTAGGTTTGCAAGATATTATTGCAGGCATCCGTAATGCTACCTATGGTCTTTTTGATGAGGTTCAGGGTCTTTTTAATGAACCTTCTTTTAGGCGTCACCTGCGCGGTTTTTGCACTCTGTATGCTTATCGTACCCTGCGCTGATAGGCACATACATTTATAAACCCCTTAAGACCCTTTATAAGCTAGCTAAGAGGCTTGTTGATTATGCCAAAGAAAGAGATTAAAATTCAAAATATTGTCATTTCTTCTGATTTGGAACATGATATTCCGTTGATTAAACTTGCGGAAACGTTGCCTAATACAGAGTATAATCCTGAACAATTTCCAGGTTTAGTTATGCGTATTAAGGAGCCGAAGACGTCTGCGTTGATTTTTTCTTCAGGTAAAATCGTTTGCACGGGCGCTAAGTCTATGGGCAAGGTGAAGGAAGCGGTCAAGAAGATTATTCAGAATATTGAGAAGTTGCGTATTAAGGTGCAGAAGAATCCTAAGATTATGGTGCAGAACATGGTTGCTTCTGGTTCTATTGGTATGGATTTGAATTTGAATTTACTTGCTATGGACTTGGAAGAGACAGAATATGAGCCTGAACAGTTTCCTGGTTTGGTCTATAAGTTACCTGGCACACGTGCTACCTTTTTATTGTTTAGTAATGGTAAGATTGTCTGTACGGGTACGAAATC
>DATDVL010000052.1:0-10043 GCA_035290025.1 Candidatus Nanoarchaeia archaeon | reverse complement strand
GATTAAATACAGGGCATAAACTGCTTGCTGCATTACAAGTACCATTATTTCCTAGCCCAGTATAGTCGTAGAACTGTGTATCATTTTCTCCAACACCTGTATTGTTATTAAAATGCATAAGAAGAGTAAGATTCGTGTTGTAATCTGGTGCTGTAATTACAGACTTATTGATTTCTGATTGGTTGCCGTGGAAGAGTTCTACGGTTCCTGAACTGTTTGCTCGTGTATTATTAAATGATCCTGCGTTAAATTCTGCTTGAGTTGTGGTAGTAATAGTGGCAGGGTCTACGATATAATCAAACGCTATGCTGCCGTTAATTATTTGCAAGTCAAAGGTCTGTTGTTCATGGGTTAGGTTAGTAAGATATATCTTGTAAGTTTGTTCTGTAGTAATAGCAGGATATGTTGCTAAGATTATTTCTTGGTCTTGTTCGTAGACATTAATAATAGGTGTTTCATTGACGAAGGTATTACGTGCGTGGATAGTAATATCATTGCTTGCATTAAGTGGTCTTTCGAAGGTTACTCTAATATAGTGTCCTGCGGGTAAGTCAGTTGTCCAGTTGTTGTCTTGTGCTTGTACTTGGCTATAAATGTCTTCAAGGAATGTTTTGTTTTCATCAAGATGTTCTGCTGCACTAATGAGTATAATGATTTCGAATGTTTGGTTGCTGAGGTGGGGTATGATCCATTGTATCTCATCTGCTTTAGTATTGTTATCATAGTCTGCGTAGGTGAAGTCTATAGGTTCTTTGGTGCCGTTGGTTATCCAGTAGAGGTTGATATTTTCTGGTGCAATGTTGTCGATTGCTGTGTAGGCGAGAATGTTTTCGTAGTGGAGTTCTGAGCTGATAGTTATTTTTTCTCCGTGGGTTATGGTTTCTTTGGTAATAGTTGGTCCTGGCATGGTATAGACGATGGATAGTTCGTCTTGGGGTGTTATCGTCTCGTTGATAATGACGGTGAGGTTCTCTACAGGTGTTTCATAGCTTGCTAATCCTGTAGTGCTAAAGATACTGAATATTTTTTTAAAGAAGTCAAGGATGTTGGTTGGTGGTGTTGTGATGACTGCTTCTCCAGTGAAGCTGAGTAATCCTTCGTTGATGCTGGTGGTGGGTATAAATTCAGTTGTCTCATTTTCTTTTGTTGGTGCGGGTATTTCTTCTGGTGTGAGTGCAATAACTTCTAATGGTATGTTCACGGTAATGTTGGGTGGGGTAATACTTTTTTCAGGTGGTGTTATAGCATTGGCTTTTTCAGGTGTTATGCTGGCAGTAATATTTATTTCATGAGTAGTAATTGTTTCGTTGGTTACTATAGTCTCATTGGTGTTAGTTGTTGTAATTTTTTCTGGTACTTCTTCTTGTGTGGTCTGTTCTTCAGCGAGTACGTCTTCTAGGCTTTTTTCTACGATGGTTGTTGCTAGTTCTTCGTCATCGTTTTTGATGACTTTGACGGTTTGTGCTTCTTTGGGTAGTTCTATGGCAAGTTGTTCTGTTGTTTCGTTGACAGTGATGGTTTTTACCCAAGTGACATCTTTGCCAATAACAACATTGTAGTGTTCGAGTGTTTCTTTGTTGATAGGTTGTCGTGTAACCTTTTTTTGTTGTATCTCTTGAATAGGTTCTTGGGGTGGCGTCGTGGTTGTCGTATTGGTCTGATTAGCAGATATGTTTTCATTAGGTACTATCGCTTCGTCGATAATTATAGTCTCATTAGTTACTAAGGTTTCGTTGGTGCTAGTTGTCGTAGTGTTTTCTGGTATTTCTTCTTGTGTGGTCTGTTCTTCAATAATTGTTGTTTCTGGTATTTCTGTTCCTAGTGCATAACCTGCATTAATTAATGGTTGTTCGTAGCTGCCATTGACAGTTATTTGTTCTTGCCAGTCACTAGTGCATGCTTCTGTGGTGTAATCAAATGAATTGCAGATGTAAAGTTTTCCTGTGCCATGAGCAGTGAAAGTAGCGTTGGAGAAGGTGAGGTTATGGGTTAACGCGTAAACTTGGGAGAACGTGACATTATTGGGTGGTAAATAATTGGTGACTGTTTTTATGTGCAGATCGTTTCCTGCAGTGAGGTTTTGTATAGTAAGCTGTTCGAGCACGTCGAAAATATTAAGTTTTTCTAGGTTTTCCGTGCTGGTGATGTAGTCTGCACCGTTCACGTTGATGGTAATGGTTTGTTCTGCGGTTGCGAGTCCGGTGAGTGTGAAATTATTCGTGAAGAATAAGAATAATCCGGTAATCATGAGGAGGCTTATGGCGAGGAATACGACAGGATGGGTGATGAATGATGGTGTTTGGGGTAGGGGTGTTAAGGGTTGGCTGATAAATTCTCTAAGTTGTGTTTGTTCTTCTTGTAGGGTGAGCGATGATGGTATTTGTTCATAATGTTGGTGGAGTGCTTCTTCACTATCAATGTCGTCATGGGGGAGTGGTGCTTGAAGTAAGAATATTCTTTGGAGGATGCGTTGTCGTTCTTCTTCAAGGTGTTGTTGTCGTGCGAGTCGTTGTAAATATTTTTCTTGGAGTGTTATTGCTGATGCGGGTGCTGGTGTTTCTTGTAGTACTGGAACAATGGGTGTTTGGGGTAGGGGTGCTGGTTCGGGTAATGGTTCTTTGACAGTTATTGCTGGTAGTGGTGTAGAAACGTTTTGTTGTGCTTGTTGTAGAGTAGTAATGCGTTGTGATAATTCTCGTGTTGGTGAGAGGAGGTGTTCTGATCGTAGTGCTTGTTCGTAGGTTCTTCCGAGGTAGATTGTTTTCACTTTTTTGTTGGCGTCGCGTATGCTCGTGTAGTAGTAGGGTCCTATTTTTTTTCCGTTTTTGGTGATATATTTTTTATACATGAGATAGCACCGTTTTTTGTGTCGATATTAGTGATATAAATATTTGAAGAGTGGTTACACTACGAGAATAATGTGCAAATAGTTGTAGTTCACCTTCTTTTTGTTGCGAGCGCCCCAATGTATGTCCCCTTTTACTGTGAATTTATCTGTTTAGAAGTGAAGTTTTTTGTTTATATAACTTTCTGTAGGTCAACCGTTAGGTAGAACAACAGGTAAATGGTAACACTAATCGAGTAGTTCAACGATTATTTTCTTTTTGTTTTCAGGATAGATCATTACATTTTTTCCTTTGCTGAGTTGTAAGAATTCTGTGATACGTTTGCTGATAGTGATGCCCAGTGCTGTTCCTACTTGTCCGACTTTTGTTTTGCTGGTGAGGTTCCATAGTCCTCGTTGTTGTGCTATGGTGTCTATGCGGTCTGCTGTTTCTTCGTTGAAGACTTTTTCTCCGCATTGTTTGCATACTTCTGCGGGGAAGTTTCCTAGGTGTTCTCCGTGGAGTTGGAAGGGTACGTCGGTAGTGTGGACGTTTCCTCCGCAGGCATCGCAGGTTATGTTTCCCATGTTAGTCACGGTGGACGATGTCCACTTTGGTTGCTCCTCCAACGTCTTTGTAGGCTACTTTGAGTTGTGCGTGACTTTTCCAGTATCGGTCAATAAACTTTACGGTTGCTCCGTGTTGTAGTGCATGCTTGACATGGAGGGTGGTGATGCCGTGTTGTATCATTTGTTGTTTTGCTTGTTCAGTAAAAATACAGAAGTTATGATAAGTCATAACAAGTTAGAACTTATTATAATATATAAGCTTTTATGTGTTTAAATGACTATATCAGATAGCCCTTTATCGAATGAGCTTAACAGAAAGTTCTGGTATTTCTAGAAAGTCTTTGTCTAAGGTGATGAGTGTTGCTTGGTAGCGTAAGCAGATGCTGGCTATGAATAAATCAACCAGACCTGGTTTTTTTCCTCTCTTTGCAAGGTGACTCATAAGTCGAGAACTGATAACTGCAGTTGATGTGTCAAAATAAAGATGGGGTAGTTCTTCTAGGGTTTGAAACGTTTTTTGCAGATCGTCAAGTCTAATACTTTGAAATATTTCATAAACAGTAAAGGCTGTTATTGCAGGTCGTTCATCATTGAGGTAAGTAAGTATAGACCTTGCTACAGAGTCATTGCGTAGGATAGCTATCATTGCCGAACTATCAAGAATTTTCATTTGGGCTGTAATAATTGTTTTCTTTTTTGGTAATTAGTATCAGCTTGTTTGCGTGACTCTTTAATGATACGTTGCAGTTCTTCTAAAGAACGCTCTTGGGGTAAAATACCTACCATCTTTTTGATGTCAAAAGCTGATTTCTGGCATAGTCTTCTGATAGTGTCGCTGAAACTTTCATCCTGTTCTTTTTTTCCTTTGAGGAGTTCGTAAGCGTCATCCATGATGGTAATAGTCTTAACCATAAGTTTAAACATATGTTTAAACATATTTAAGCTTTATGTATAAGCAGTCAGAGTTCTTAATAACTATTGCTATGAAAAAAGCGAAAATCTTGCGGATTAGTAAAAGAGTAAGTGAAAAATACAGTGAAAAAGAAAAAAAAGAAATGAAGAAGGGGGTTTAATCCTTCTTAATAGTACGTGGTCGTGGTTGTCGTTGATTCTTCTGGTTTTCTGCCAGAGGTTCGTTTGCTTGCCATGATAATGGCGAGGACGATTAATACAACAACGAGCAGGACGAAAATGCCTGCGAGTACGACTCGTGTGTCTACGCTTGCTGAGCTTCTGTCAGTACCTGTCTTGCCGTAGAGGGTTATTTCCTTAACGACGTTGTTGCCTTGCATCACGCGTGCGACGAAGGTGTAGGTGCCTGCTTTTGCTTCAGGTTTTGCTTTGAGGTAGACTGCTGCTTCCCCAGTGCTTCCACCGTTGAGTTGGACGAATCCAGGTTCAACACGGGAGTATGCCCAGCTGTCTTCTCCATCTATCTGGACGCTGTACAAGCCTGCTTCTCCGCCGACATTGGCGAACATTAAGCGGTAGGCAGTTTCTTGATCCATGCTGACATCTTTGTTGTTGCTGTCAACAGTGACTAAGACTTCTGCTTGTTTTGGCTGTTCTTTGGCGCCTTGGACAAAGATGCTTCTGACACCTGTGGTGAAGTCATGTCCTCGGTTGTATTCAGTGACAACATTGATGTTGTAGTTTCCTGTCTGTGCGTCTTCAGGGACACGAAGCATTAAGGTAATGCTATCAGACTGTTCTTCAGCATCATTGAAACGTTGGTTGTCTTCTTGTTCCTCAGTGATGAGGTCATCGTTTAAGTAGCCGGTGGCTGTTATACCCAATTCTGGGACAGTTGCCGTTACTTTGACATTGTCTTGTTTCTTTTGGCCGAGGTTTTCTAAACGTACGGTGACAAATACAGGGCTTCCTGCTTGGACATTGTTAACCGGGTTGGTTATGATGTCGTAGAGGTTGACATTGTTTCGTTGTTCTTCTGTGAACAATGGGATGTCTTGTTCTGTTCTGTCTTGTCTATCGCTTGCTTCTATGTGCAAGGAATAGGTTTCTGAAGAGTCCAAATCAAAGGGTACTTGGATTTGAAGTCTTTTCTTATAGGTATTGCCCACTTCACAATTGAAAAGTGGTGTTTTGTCTTCGATGCTGCCATATTCGTAGCCATCGATTTCTGCACTGACAACTACGCGGTCAGTAGCATTGGTACAGGTCATTTCTACTTCAATGTCTAATAGTTCGTCACGTTCAACATTAAGTGTTTTGCCTGCCATATCAACGTCGTTAACTTCTACATGGTTAATGTTGAAGTTTGCTGCGCTGACAGTAGCTATGCTTGCTAGTAAGACTGCAAACATAACAAGCAATAAATTTGCTTTATTTCTCATGGTGTATTAAACCCCCTTCATGATAGTTTTATTAACCATTGTTCAGTTGTGACTATTATATAAAGCTTTCGTATGTGTACCCTCAATAGGAGTAACAAATAAAGAAGGATGGGATTGCCAGGATTTGAACCTGGATCTAAGGCTCTGGAGGCCCCGATACTAGCCGAATTATACTACAATCCCTATAGAATAAAGAAGCCTTTTAGCGATTTATAAAATATACTTTTCCACAAGGGTAACACAAAGTTCATCAGTCTTAAATAAGCCAGCCATAAGAAAGCAGGCATGGTTCGATTATTTCATGGTTCAACGTCTGCAAGTTTTGTGGGTGTTTTGCATAAAGATTCTCCAGGTTTAACACATATGCAGTCCTTATTAGATATAGGCTTGGTGCCTTATTGTGGTGAATTAAACAATATGGGCATAGCTCCTGGTGGTATTAGTTATCTAGGTATTTCTGCTGTGCATCATGGTAGGTTGTTTCGTGCTTTGGAATATGCAGAGAGAGGTTTGCGTAGTTCTTGGGATCCACAAGTAGGACGTGATAATTGTGAAACTTTGGAAAGGAAAATTGGGGAGGAACGTCAGAGAGAAGAAGCGTGGGTGCATCAATTGAGTGTTCCTATTCTGCAGCAAAGACTGGTTATTGAACGTTTACGTATAACTCATTGGGGTGCATTGCGGCGTTGGGAACAGCGATGGGTTGAGCAACAGTTCCCGGTTATTTATAGCTTTAATCATAAAGGAGAGACAATTAATGTTGTTACAGATACTTATGGTGAAGTCGGCGTACCTGTCCCTATTTCTGTGTCCAAGCTCAGGATATATGTTCCTGAAAAAAGGATGGCACGCGTAAGGAAGGTTGCTCCACAAGTGGAAGTGTTACCTTGCGAAGCATTAAAAAAGGAAGGTGTTGATGTTCGTAATAAAAAAGCTGTTGATAATTTTTTAGGACAATTAGCCTATTTTTACGGTCCTAAGTATAATCGTTGGATTCCTGCAAAGGCTATCTAATGTTTGTGTTCTTTGAAGCTTTGTGCTATATCAATAATGTATTTGCCGTCTTCTAGCTTGTAGACTAACGGCCTTCCTTTGAAGATATCTACTAGGTCTATTTCGAATTTTCCTGGTTGGAGCATGCGTATGCTTTCGAGGTCTAGGACGACGGGTTGTTCTGGTCCTTCTTCGTCGTCTCCACTGCCTTCTTCTCCGATGAGTTCTAAGGCGTCTTTTTCTAGTTGTTGTTTATCTTGATCGGTGAGTTTTGCTGTTGCTTGTTGTACTTGTTGGATGTCTTTTTTCTTCATGAAAAAGAAGAATTTTCCGCCGCATGTTTCGCATCCTTTGAGGAGTTCTTGTGATGCTTCTTCAAAAAGTTTACCGCATTTGACGCATTGGTGGGGCATAGGGTTATTTTTGGTTGGAGACTTATTAAATGTTTCTTTTGAAGTTTTTGAAAGAATTTCGGAAAACTGAGCGAAAAGTTTATTAATAAGTAAATACACGTACGTGTATGGCTACAAAAACATTAACAGTTACTGAAGAGGCATATGATCGTCTTGCAAGTAAAAAGAAAGAAAATGAAAGCTTTAGTGATGTTATTAATAGAATTACCAACAAAAAAAGTGTTTTAGAATTTGCTGGAATATTAAGTAAAAAAAGTGCTGATGAAATAGAAAAGAATATGGAGAAGAACCGTTCTTTAAGCATAAAAAGGAGGAAAGAACTTGATTCTCGATACAACAGCAGTTATTGATTTGTTAAAAAATCGTAAAGACATTAAAGAAAAACTAAAAGAACTAGAAGGAAAAAACGTAGTATTTACAACAACAACAATCACAAATTTTGAAATGTGGGCAGGACCTATGGACTTGAAGGAAGAACAAGAACTTAATGAATTCTTCAAAACAATAAGGATTTATCCATTAACAGAAAAAGATGCAGAAATTGCTGGTAAAGTGCATAAAGTGTTGAGAAAAGAAGGGCAGGAAATAGGTTCAGAAGATTGCATGATAGCAGGAATTGCTATTGCTAAGCAAGAGCCTGTTTTAACACGAAACAAAAAACATTTTGAGCGAATTCCAGAATTAGTAGTATACTCTTATTAAATCAGCATATTATCGTTTTTTCTTCTTGTTTTTGCTGGCAATGACTTTCGTTTTTGGGCTGGTTCTTCTTACAGGGGTATGGGTGAAGAGTTGTATTTTATTAGGATCTTTGCGTATTTCTTTGACTAAGGAAGCCGGTCCGATAATGGTTATGCCTTCTCGGTCGCCGATGAGTGCTTTGTAGAATTCTTTTTTGAGTCTTCCGAATAGGTCTGCGTTGACTTCTTCGGGATAAATGGTGCATATTTCTATGCCCGTAAAGGAGCTTTTTCCTACGGCTTCCATAGTTTTCTGTATTAATCCTGTTTCTTCTTCAGGTTTGAGTCTTCCTTGCATGAGAACAATCTTTTCTTCTCGTACAATGCCTAAAAGTTTTTTTATTCTTCCTGTAGAGTCTAATCGTTCAATTTCGCTGTAGGGTACGAATTGTAATGTTAGCATGGTTTACCTCTTTTTGATGATTCTGAAAACGCTTTCGTAAAATTCTTCCATATTGCTTCCTTCAAGTGCTGATAGTCCTACGACTTCGTATTGGGGGAAAGCGTTCTCTACTTTCTTCATGTTTGCTTTTTTCAAATCTATTTTGTTGGCGACTATTAAAACGGGAATGTTGCGTGCTGCTAAATTTCCTATGATAGTGACGTTGACTTGGTTGTACGGGTTCTTGGTGGCGTCTAAAACGACAACGACACAGTCCATCTCGTCTAACCATTTGATGGCTTCTATGACGCCTTTGGTTGCTTCTTTTGCTCGTCGTTTTGCTTGTTGTTCTGGCATCTTATATTTTAGGAATTCTTCGTAGTCTATCCTGGTTGCTATACCGGGCGTGTCTACTAAAGTGAATGCTAATTCTTTTCCTCGGTGTTTTATCACGACGGAGTCTTTGAGCATGACTTGTCGTGTTTCGTGCGGTATCTTGGATGCTGTTCCTATTTCTTCTCCGAGCCAGTCCTTGCATATCCTGTTGCTGAGAGTGGTTTTTCCGCCATTCGGAGGGCCGTAAAAGCCGAGTTTTATTTGTTTTTTCTCTTCAAATAACTGTAAGAATATTCTTTTGACAAAGTTGGTTAGGATGCGTAACACAGTGTTCCCCTTTTGGTTGTGTTTATCATGATTATCTCCTTTTTAAACGTTGTGGCGGTGGAGAATAGGGTAATAAAAAAGTTAGTTCCTTCTAATGTGGCGAGAATAAAGTGTGAGTGCTTGTTCTAGATTTTTTTGTTCTGTTATACTAAGATAGTCGGGTGATACAGAGGTGAGTACTTGGTTATAGTTGTGGTTCTCTGGATCAAGTTGTCGGTCAAGGTAGAGGTGGAATCTGTTTATGCTTGTTATTCCTTGATTATTTGTAGGGAAAACGAGTGTGTCAAGACGGTTATCGTCGTCAATGTGTGCACGGATAATAATAGGTGGTCGTTCTGGTATAGTTACACGTTCATGTGCTTCTCCTATGCATGACCCTATAATCCCTCCTAGAATACAGCCATACACAGTGCCAACCACAAACGAATTAGCTACTTTAGTTGCATGTTTACTTAAAGGGATTGTCAGTTCTGTTACGATTTGTTCTTCCATGTTATGTTCCTCCTTCTTGTTTTTCTTCTGGTTGGCTTATGATTACAACTGGGAAATAATTGGCTTGGAACGGGTTGGGATTGTTGCCAAAGCGCCATTTTGCGAGTTCTTCTAAGGGTAAGTCTCCTAACTGCTGTATTCTTCGTTCTTCCATAGGATCGACTTCATTGGCTTCTTTTAATGATACAGGAAGTAGAATACCAAATTCTCCTGGTTTGTACATTTCAAAAAGTCTAGGATCATTAAGCCATTGGGTGTCATTATTATGTCGGGATGAAGCAGCATAAAGTGTTGGTACATGTTCTCGCAGGCGTGATGGTGCGCTAAAGCTGGTAATATTAGTCCTTACAAGTTGTTCATTTCGATGACATGCACATCCGTTTCGGCAGATATCACATTTATGGGTTCGGTGAAAGATGGAAATGGCTGGGATTGATGGGTGTCGTAGTCTTTCAATTAGAAATTGTAAATGCCCTTCTGTATCAGTTTTTTCATCATAAATAACTCTGAGATGGCCGTTGCCAAAATGATTCCATCTATAAAATTCTGTTAGGTTCCATGGTTGGATTTTATAGATGGAATCATTTTGGCAACGGCCATCTCAGAGTTATT
>DATDVL010000051.1:0-4730 GCA_035290025.1 Candidatus Nanoarchaeia archaeon | reverse complement strand
TGGGTGCTTGGCTGCTGGGGAGTGCTCGTCGTTCAGGCAGGGGTGCTGAATGTTGGTTCACGTTCATGATGGGTCGTATTCTTTCTGTGGTGTCTTTCATTTCATGAAGTGCTTGTTCTGCGGTTACTCTGCTGCGGAGTGCTTTGTGTATTTCTTTCTTGGTGATTTCTTCTACTTCTTTGCCATCCGGTGCTTTCGTCACGAAGTCTACGTCTACTTGTGCGCTGAGTTCTTTGATGATGATGTCTCCTCCTCTGTCGCCGTCGACGAAGAGGGTGACGGTTTTTGCTCTGCACACGTCGAGGATGGTGGGTACGATGACAGTCCCGTTCATGCCGATGACGTTTTTGAAGCCGTTTTTGAGCAGGTTCAAGACGTCTGCTCGTCCTTCGACGATGATGACTTCTTCGCTTTCGTCAATGGTTGGTCCTGCGGGGCATCGGTCTTTGCCGTACTCGGTTATTTCCATGACGCGTATGGCTTGTGATACTTCGTCGGTGAGTTCTTGGCTGTCAGGTAAGACGCTGTCAGTCAAGGTCTTTAAGAGTTCTTTTGCTCGTTCGATGACGAAGGTTCTCTTGCTGATGCGTACGTCTTCTATATTTTCTACTTTGACTTTTGCGTTGCAAGGTCCTATGCGTTGTATCGTTTCGAGTGCTGCTGCGATGATGGCTGTTTCTGCTTTGTCTAAGGAACTGGGTATTATGATATTTCCTGTGGCTTTTCCTGCTCGTGGTTCTAGTCGTACTTCGATGCGTGCTATTCTTCCTGATCGTTGTAGTTCTCGTAGTTCTAGGTCTTCTCCGAGGAGTCCTTCTGTTTGTCCGAATATGGCTCCTATAACGTCGGGGCGGTCGACGAGTCCTTCGATGGTAATGCTGGCATTAATGATGTATTTTGATGATACAGGGCTTATTTTTCCCATGGTGATTCCCTCCGGGGTTATTTTTTTCTTTTCGGGAACAAGTTTTTAGAAAACGTCACGCGAACAGTCTTGCTGACTGTTTCTTGCTTATGAGTACGGTGTTATCCGTTTCTTGAATGTGATAATGATAGGTGATGTTTTTTCTTGACTTGTTCAGTGATTAGTATTGCCCGCGACACTAACTCCCAATTTCATTGTTGGGCTGATGCCGCTTCTCTATTGAGTATTCTCTTGGCGGGCTTATGGGTTTGAAGAATAAATGCTTTATAAGGTTTGTGAATGTTGTTGTTACTCTTGTTTTGGAGTAGTTATTGGGTCACGTGCAAGTATGCTTTTATCTCGTTGTAGAAATTTTCTCCGTCTTTTTTGAGTTCGTCACTTGATCGTTGCATTTCGTTGAGGTTGCTGGCGAATTTGTCGTAGATTTCTCGTAAGAGTTTTGTTATCTTATTATTTTCCCATGTTCCTTCGTAGTCTTTGTCTAAGTAGCAGGTGATGGCCATTTCAATGGTTGCTTGGTATGCTGTTTTTTTCTTGGTTTTGACTTCTTCTGCGTCTTTGATGGCGAGGTTGATGTCTATTTTTTGTTTGATGTAGTCGTTATATTTTTTGTCGTAGGTCCATCTGATCATGATAGTCTTTTTCTTTCCTTGTTGTAGTTCTCGGTAGCTGGGTTCGTCGAAGCCGTAGCCTTGGTGGTCGAACCAGTTTTTGATGTATTGGTAGAATTCTTCAAGTATGACGACGCCGGTGACGTTTACTTTGTAGTCTTTGATGAAGTCTTTTGCCATGGTTTTAGGTGTATTGTTCTAGTCCCTTTTTTATGCGTTCTTGTAAGTCTAAAAACTCTTCGTTTCCTTGTCCTTGGAGTGCGTTGATTCTGTTTTTCCAGATGTACTTTTCTAGGAATTTTCTTATGAACTGGTGTTTTTTGGTGAGGTTGAATGCTCGTTCCATGTTGGTGGTCATTTTGAGTTTTATTTTGACGTCTATTTTTCCTTTGATGCGTGGTACTTCTTTGCCGTTGTGTTCTACAAGTACTTCTAGTCCTTTGTAGACCCATATTTCTATGTCTGCGGTGTATTTGCTATATTCGTCTATTTTTTTTATGAACATCCATTTGATTTCGTATTCTCCGCCGTCGCTGCCGTATTTTTTCCCTATTTCTTTGTCTATTTTGAGGTAGCCTTTGCTGCTTCCCCATTCTGCGGGTATTTTGTACAGGCTTGTTAGGTCAAAGATGCCGTCTTTTCTTATGAGTGCTTCTCCGAGGATGAAGTCTGTCTGGTTCTCCGGCATAGAATTTCGGGGTGTTTTCGTTTGATTTAAAGGTTTCTATGGATAGTTTTTTATACTCTTTTTTCTTTAAAGGTGGTATGGAAAAGAGGTTGTATCGTTCTGAGAAGAATAAAGTTATTGCAGGTGTTTGTAGTGGTATTGGCGAGTATTTGGATGTTGATCCCGTGATTGTTCGTTTGATTTGGGTGGTGTTCACATTTATTTGGGGTATTGGCCTTTTGGTGTATTTGGTTGCTTGGCTTATTGTTCCTTTGAAGTCGGAGCTTCCTCCCTTGCAAGGTTCTCGTACGGTGATACGTGTAGTGAAGAGGAAATCTGCTAAGAAAAGGCGTCGTTAGTAATTTTTTTATACCCTTCTTTTCGTCTGTTCTTCATGCAGGATTTTGTTAATTGGTTTCGTTCGTGGGTGAATAGTGGTTGTTTGTTAGTTTTTGCTGCTAATTGTGAGGTTCGTTATTCTGGTCGTGCCGAGTCGTATTTGCCTAAAGGTGATCGTTTGGTGATGATTAAGCCTGATAATTCTGTGCATGTGCATCAGCCTTCGGGTAATATGCCGGTGAATCATATGCGTGAGGGTGCGCAGCAGGTTATTGAGGAAGTTGATGGTTGCTGGGTGGTGCGTTCTTCTCATGCGGTGAATAAGGAGGAATTGTTGATTCAGTTGCATAAGGTGTATTTTTTTCAGGAGCAGTTGTTGGATGATGGTAAGAAGGTTGTTGTTGCGGGTACGGAGGCTGATATGGCGGAGATGATTTATGATCATCCGGAGATTATTGAGGCGGGTTTTACCCCGTTGTCTCGTGAGGAGCATACGAAGTATGGTTTTATTGATGTTTTCGGTTTTGATGGTGATAATAATCTCGTAGTTATCGAGTGTAAGCGTCAGACTGCTGATTTGCATGCGGTGACGCAGTTAAGGCGTTATGTGGAGAAGATTAAGCAGAGTAAGGGTTTGGATAAGGTTCGTGGTATTATTGCTTCTCCGGAGATTTCTGCTAATGCGAAGAAGATGCTGGAGGATTGGGGTTTTGGTTGGCGCCGTATTAAGCCTCCAAAGTTTTTGGAGAAGTATGATAAGTCGCAGCAGCGTTTGGATTATTATTAGTCTTGGTCACCATAATCTTTTTAAGTCCTGGTCGTGTTTTCTTGTTGTATGAAATGGTTTATCCTCATTTTTTTGGTTGTGGCAGTGTCGTTGCCGTTAGTGACTGCTGAATTGGTCATGAATGATGCTGTTTGTGATGGTGATTCGGGTGTTGTTCGTTTTACCTTGGAGAATCAGGGTGATGAGGATGTTGTTTTGAGTGATGCTGAAGTCTCATTGAAGTATGGTACGGAGCGTATTGGCTTGTCTTCTGGTCGTGGTTTGGATCCTGGTTTTTCGTTTGATGTTCTTGGTTCTTGGGATATGCGGTATATTCGTCCGGGGTTGTCTTCTCGTTTTGTTGCTGATGATAGTGTTTTGTATACAGGCCGTTATGATGTTCGTGTGGCTGTGGGTGATGAGTATGCTTCTGCTGCTGTTGCTTGTTTGTCAGGTTTGGATGATGCTTGTGACAATGTTGCTTTTCAGGTTGATGCTTGTGTGAATGATGGTGCTACTGCTCGCATCATTTTTTCGGGTGTGCAGTCGTTAGTGTTGCATGATTTCGATTGGCAGAAAGATATTTCATACCATATCACGACGTCAAAGACGGCGTATGATTCTCATTCCTTCCTTCCAGATTCTTTGGCGCATGATGTTTTGCCTTCTGATCGTTTTGTGAAGGTTGATTCTAAGCGTTTGTTTTCTCGTTATGTTACTGTTCCTGTGGATCGTCATGAGGTTTCTTTTGTTGTGCGTGAAGGTGAAGAAGTTCATGATGTTCGTTTGGAGTATGAAGTATGTGATAAAGTGGTTTATAAGGAATGTACACGTGTTGAGGATACCTCGGGAATAACAGGTGCTGTTGTTTTAGACAATAGTCTTGTTTCTCGTGCTCCTCCTTCTGGTCGTGACTGGTTTAAGTTTCTGGGGTGGGTTGTGGTCGTTGCGGGTATGGTTTTGATGGGATATGTTGTTGTTCGTCGTAGACCATAAATCTTATATACCGTTTTTCGTTAATGCTTGATTAAGAAAACGAGCGTTTAGGGGGAATTAAACTATGGCACAAGGAAATCAACCAATCTTTATTTTACCAGAAGGATATACAAGAACGTTGGGTCGTGATGCGCAGCGTAATAATATTATGGCTGCTAAGTTGGTTGCTGATACGGTTCGTACCACGTTGGGTCCTAAGGGTATGGATAAGATGATTGTTGATTCTTTAGGTGATGTTACTATTACAAATGATGGTGTTACGATCTTGGAAGAGATGCAGATTGAGCATCCTGCCGCGAAGATGGTGGTTGAGGTTGCTAAGACTCAGGAGTCTGAAGTGGGTGATGGTACAACGACTGCTGTTATTTTTGCGGGTGAGTTGTTGAAGAATGCTGAGCGTTTGTTGGAGCAGGAGATTCATCCTAC
>DATDVL010000050.1:0-25705 GCA_035290025.1 Candidatus Nanoarchaeia archaeon | reverse complement strand
CGCCAACTGCTTACGACGAGCAGCATCAATAACACCCTCAACAACTTGACCAACCTTAAACCGAGGAGAAGACTCCAACACATGAATAATATATGGGCCTTGCTTTATTACATTATCAACTTTTATCCCATTAATTGTTCCGATATCATGTAATTGCCCGCCAGACGTTGGATAAAAAACAGTCTTATCAAGAACAACCTTTTTATCAACAATCTGGACTGCTTTAGCGGAAAAAGTATTCTTCTTCCAATCATCAAAATATAATGCTTGTGTATCAGAAATATTAGGCATATCTAGAACTAACTCTGCGTCAGCTGCTATCGTCTGATGCACCTGAGCCTTTTTCTCATGCAAATCGGCAACACGAGCATAAAAATTATCAGGAATAACCAGTTTCTTCTTTTGCTTACCAAACTCTTCACGAACCAGCTCAGGAGCAATACCCTGAGAATCATATAATTCTAACAATTTAGCATTATCAACCTCATCAAACTTCAACTTAGCAACAAGAGCAGCAGTCTTCTCACGCGTAGCCTGGAATTTCACCTTTTCTACATTTAAAATTTTACGAACATCAGCCAAAGCAGTAGACAATTCAGGAAACAACTTCTTCAAATAAACAGCATGCCAGTCAGCAACATCAGACACATCAACATTCCAATCATACTGCTGAATAAACGACTCGGCACGACGGAACAATGTACGCAAATTATAACCACCACCCACATTAGAAGGCAAAGCAGAATCAGACAAGGCAACCAACAACGAACGAGTATGCTCAGCAACAGAATACAAAGCAGACAAAGGAATAATCTCTTTCTTTAATTCTTGAACATCCATCTTCAGCTCATGAGCAATACGCAACCACGCAGCCTGAACATCATCAACCTCATCAGCATTCAAATACGAAGCAAACGGCAAGAAACGTTTCACCACATCCTGATTAGGCTTCAAACCTGTTAATTGATACAACTTTTTACACACCGTAGGGAATGTTGACTCATAACTCATAGCTTTACCCTGCGTAAACCAGACATTACGCTCATACCCCATACCCATATCCAACACTTTCAACTTCAACTCCTTAGGACCCGCAGGAGTCTGCTGATACTGCATATAGACCTGGTTACCTAACTCCAAACCATGAGAAAAAAACTCCATAGAAGGACCAAAATTACCACCACCTGCCCAAGCATCCTCATGAAAAACAATATCCTGATTCTTCAAACCCAAACCAGACTTCAACCAATCATGAATATCCTTAAAATACTGCTCCTGATTCCACTTCTCTGGAGGCATAAATGCGTGCTGACCAATCATAACAAAACCTGTATAATGCGCACCCGTCAAACCCACATTATCAACATCATTAAAACGCAAACAAAACTGCGGAACTACCAAAGGATTAGCAGGAGGCTCAACCTCACCCGAAACCACAAAAGGCTGGAAATCATAAATAGAAGCCTGAACGAAATCAGTATCTGTACGCCAACGAGCAGCAACAGGATAACGCTTAATAGGCGTATAACCCTTCTTCTTAAAAAATGTCGAAAAAACTTTCCAAAAATCAACATATGACAAATCCTTCGTCGTAACCTTCTTATCTAAAAAACGAAAACCACCAGAACACGAAGGATCACCACAGACATCATGACCCGAACTCCAAAAAAACGTTTGACACTTAGGACACTGCCTACGAGAAAAACCCTCAGAACGCAGAACATTCACCGCATAAAACTTTTCCGGAGTCTTAGACGCTTTTAATTTAAATTCTTTTTTTACTAACTTATCAGTTAACATGATTTAGAAGGATAGAACAAGGATTAAAAACGTTACGGAACTACAACCTAACTATCAATAGACTTGCTATTGAAACCAGCTAAAATATCATCTTTTGACTCATGAGCAAGCAAACACCCTATGGCAGCAATACTATCCAAAAAGACTACCCCACTAATTTCTGTAATACCACTGACTAAACTTTCCAATTTTGCATGCTGACCAAAAAGAGCACTTTGTAAACTACCCATCGCCACGCAAAAATCCCTAGAAAGAGCATTTGTTTCATAATTATCACCCTTATCAAAACGAGAAAAATAACTCAATTTTTGACCTAAAACAATGCCCATATACACTAAAAACCCGCCAGCAAACCAATTCATAAGCTGATCACCATCATCAGCAAGACCAACACCCAAACCACTAATTCCGACAGCAACCCAGCGAGCGTGGTCAGCAACAGCAAAAATTCTACGATGAACATTAGTGCTCCAATCGTAGGGGTGAACAAAATTCATTATTATGACTTGCTGTCTAGTTCTATAAATATCTTTTCATTTCTGCACTAGATTTTCACCAAAAAAATGGGTGACATACGTTTATAATAACTGTCAAGTACGTGTTTTTATCAAGTTTATTGGAGGATTATATTATGGAAACCTACAAAGCAGAATTCATCGACTTTCTTATTCAAGCAGGAGCATTAGCCTTTGGAGATCGATCTCTGAAAAGCAAACGCCTATCACCCTACTTTGTAAATGTTGGAGACTTTAGCACGGGCAATGCAGCACGACGTTTAGGGGCTGCCTTCGCTGCAGCAGTTGTTGCAAGCGGAGTTACTTACGATGCAGTTTTCGGACCTGCCTACAAAGGCGTACCCTTAGCAATTAATACTGCAAGCGCTTTATCCACTGATGAAAAAGACATTCCTTTCGTCTTTGACAGAAAAGAAGCAAAAGACCATGGAGAAGCAACCAGCAAAGATAACTTACAAAAAGCAATGCTTGTTGGAACTCAATTAAAAAAAGGTTCACGCTTTATCATGGTTGATGATGTCTTAACTACCGCACAAACAAAAGATGAAGCACTCGACCTTCTTGCACGCATAACAGAAGAAACACAGTGCACAGGATTATTCATAGGAGTAGACAGACAAGAAGTAGGACTTGACGGAAAAAATGCAGTAACAGAATTCAGCACCAGAAGAAACGTACCTGTTCATTCAATTGTTAATGCTCACGATATCTATGAACACTTGAGAGGGCGAGAAGGAATAGACCAAACAGCACTTGAACGCATGCGTACTTACTTGCGTGTTTATGGAACAGATGAAGCACGAGCACAATTTGGCATAACACTAGAAAAAAGAGTTGTTACTAGTGCTGATAGAACAGTCATACCAGCATGCGATATGCGAACATTAGAACAATTCGAAGAACTAGTTAAGACTACTGCTGATATTGACAAAATTGGTGGCTATAAACTAGGTTTTAATTTAGGATTACGCTATGGCTTACCACAAGTTGTAAGAATAGCAAGAAAATATACTGATAAACCATTAATTTATGACCATCAAAAAGCAGGAACAGACATTCCAGACACAGGAAAAGAATTTGCCATTCTCTGCCAAGAAGCAGGCATTGACACCGTCATCCTTTTTCCACAAGCAGGACCAGAAACACAACGAGCATGGATTTATCACGCACTTGACCGAGGACTGAAAGTTATTGTCGGTGGAGAAATGACTCATAACTGTTACAAAACCACTGATGGAGGTTATATTACTCCAGAAGGTATTGAACAAATGTACCGCATAGCAGCACGAGCAGGAGTAACCAATTTTGTCGTACCCGGCAACAAACCAGAAGCTGTAAAACACTGGAGAGAAATAGTGCAAAGCGAAGGGATTGTCATACCTACATTATATGCACCTGGATTTGTTGCACAAGGCGGAAAAATATCTGACACAGGAAAAGTAGCAGGCGACTTCTGGAACGCCATTGTTGGAAGAGACATTATTAATGCACCTGACATGCGAGCAGCAGCACTTCAATTAACCAGCCAGATATAAACTCCGCGAACAGCGGATACTCTTTCACTTTTCATGAGCATTAAGCCTTTTTAGAACTATTTAAATAAAAATTAAACACTTTCCAAGAAAGATTTTACCCTATTTTTACGCCACTCAAAGTAACCTACTACTAAACCTGTTAGACCTAGAGCAACACCACCTGGAGTAGACCAACGATGACTATCCAACAAAGCATCATAATTTGTTGCAGCAATGAAAGAAGTTACCCCTAAGACCGCATTACGCACAAAACTTGAGAAGAAAATCTCTGTAGCAACACTACCACGAAGAATACCCCTCTGCTGAGCAATAGGTATAGGCATACTATCCAACAGTTTCAACGTCTCCGCCATAGGAGGAAGAACCATAGCCACCAGACCACCCATTTGATAAACGGTATTACTACCCATGTTGACACGATGACACAAACCACCAGCAACACCCAAAGTCACATTAAGAAGAACACCACCATAATCCAAACAATAAAAATCTGCACGACAGTATTTTCTATTAACGCCTTCCATGCGTAACTTTAGACATAATTTACCACTTCAAAAAGCTTATGGACCTTAAAAATTTTAAAGAAAAATTATCATTCCCAGAACTAAATCTTCAGCTTATTAATACGCTCTTGCAATGCACGCAAATCAGCATCCAAACGCTGACGCGTCGTCACGGGGACTTTAGGATCATCCTTGACTTTAGACTCGACAATTTTCACTGGTTTCGCAGGCATATCCAAATCACGAGGCAAAACAGGCAAAGACTTCTGCAAAGCCATAGCTGTACGCTTCAAACGAGCAAGACTCAAGCGAAACTCTTTCTTCAACGATTCCTTTTGCTCACGCAAATCATGAAATGTCTCTTCAGCCTTCAAAATCTCCGTAGAACGCAGAGCAGCCTCTAACAATGCACGACGAATCTCCATCGGCCGTTCAATCATCGTATGTACAGTCTTCATCATACTTCAAACAACCGCTTATCAACAAACAATAATTGTTCTTTAATAGCCTCGATATTATCATGCGCTTTCTTCAACTCTTCTTCTTCAGCAAGACGAATAGAATCCAACTTTTCCATCAATGCTTCCGTATCCTGCAACGTACGCTTCAAGGCCTCAATATTACCAATAGCCTCACGATAATCATCAACCTTGATAAACAAAGGCTTCTCAAAAGCATACTCATTACTCTGGTTTACTTGAGCAGGCTGTGCTCGCGTCGTCATAGGAGGAGCAACATCAACTTTTGACTGGAAAGGCTTACGAATAGGAATACCCAAATCTTCTTCAACATGATTCATAACTGGAATGTTTACCTCTAAAGGATGAGGTTCTTCATGCGGCAACTCTTTTATTTCTTGAGAAAACTCTGGCTGATACGTAGGCTGTGTGTTTAACTGAGGGAATTCAGGAAATTTAGGCAATTCTGGCTTCACTGGTTCTTTCTTTTTAGAGAATAATCCCATGTCATCACCTCAACCATATTGATTTAAAAGAGATATTTAAATACTTCCTTATTATTATTGTGTAGTAACATCACGATCAAAATCAATAAAAAAACCCTCATTCGAAGCAGCAACCGTAGCTTCATCACGAATCTGTACTTCCAAAGACTGTTTTTTTGCATCAAAAACTGCCTTAATATCATTCAGTTCTTCAGAAGAATGTTGCTTACGCTCCACTACCCCACCCTGATACATAGGAACCTCGTGCTCCAACAATTGTGAACGTATAGCAACTACTTCACGAACATCAGCAGCAACTTCAACTAAACGTTCAATAGCACCCGGAGGAACAGAAAGCTTATCCAAAGGATTTGTACCCTTGACTATCTCCCAACCGTCACTAAACCAATCCTCATCCGTATCTGTCAACAAAGGATCAACACCACGCATAACCTCATCATTATCTAATAAGCTATCACCATCAGAATCAGATAATACAGGAGAAGTGCCTAAACGAAGTTCTTGATCATCTGTTAAACCATCACCATCGCTATCAGCTGACAAAGGGTTGGTATGCAATTGTAGCTCATTCTGATCAGATAGACCATCACCATCAGCATCAAACTCCACACCTTCAGAAATAACAGGTGACATCGCTACTAAAAAAACCACAGCAATAACCAACCCCAACATATGCTGCGCCATAGCCTATCACAAGACCCTATCATTATAAAACTTCCCTTCACACGACAACCACCTACGAAAGTTTTTTAAACAACACTACCGAAATAGCTACAATGGAACTTTCTCAAGAGGCGATTTACCAACTCACAGAAGAACAACTCGGCAAAGAAGCCCTAGCACTCCTCAACCACCTCTACAAGAAAGAAAACGTCTCAGAATTCAAAATAGCAGAAAAGATGAAAGTCACTGTCAACCAAGTACGAAGTCTCCTCTACCGATTCCAAGAAAAAAATCTTGTTACTTTCACCAGAAAAAAGGACAGCAAAAAAGGATGGTATGTGTATTTCTGGACACTTGATATGAAAGAAACCAAAGCATTATTCCTCAAAGTACGCAAACGACAACTCATTGACCAGCAACAACAACTTACCATGGAAAGCCAAGGAGCATACTTCAGCTGCAAAAGCAAATGCATACGACTACCCTTTGAACAAGCACTTGACATACAATTCCAATGCCCAGAATGCGGAGAAGTACTCAACCAAGAACAAAACCCGAAAACCATAGAACAACTCAAAAAGAATATAGAACAATTACACAAAGACATAGAACTCTACAGCATGCCAGACTTTGATGCGGAAGAACAAGAACCTGAGAAGAAAAAACCTGTAAAGAAAACAGGAAAAAGCACACCTGTCAAGAAACCCGCAAAGAAAACAATCAAGAAAACACCTAAGAAGAAAAAACCTGCAAAGAAGATGAAGAAGGCAGGAAAAAAGAAGAAAAGATAATTCTTAAAATAGTATTTGAAATAACGATGCAAAAACCTTGAAGCCATCTAACGGTGGGATAGGCAACATGTTGAAGATGAATAAGAACAAATTAATCTGCTTTGTTACATACCAAAACAACGCCTGACTCCTTGACAAGCGACCATACTCCAAAAGATACCATCCTATACCAAAAAATAACAAGTTCATTAGAGGACCAGCGAAAGAAATCAAAAAAGAACTCAACGGCGTAGTAACACCAGAAATACTCACATACCCAGGAGCAAAAAGAATAAACGGAGAATTAACCAACTTCAAAATAATACCCAAACCCAAACCAAAAGGCCAAATCTCAAAAAAAGCAGACAAACCAAACGCCAAAGCAACAAACTTGTGACCTAGCTCGTGCAAAACAATACCAGGAGCAGCAACCAGCATAGCAAACTTCAAATCATGCCAAGAAAAACCTGTATGATAAACTGTATCTAGCTCTGTACGAGGACGACGAACCAAATCCTTGAACATAAAACCCACAGCGACAATAAGGATAATAAAATACAAAATCTCTAAAGGTGTGATAAGCATAAGCTACTACCAGTTTTAGGTGAGTTATAAATATTACGCTCTGGGGTTGATACTTACTTTACTTGTCATATTAATCCATAAATCTTTTTTGTCTGAGATCCATATACCATCACTTGTAGGGAGTGTTATGTCTTCTCCTTGGAATAAAACATCTTTTTTATTAACTGGTATTCGTTGTATACGAAATATGTCTATCCTTTTAAAAAAACAATCCTCTTTTCCATCTACAAGACAGGTTGGTTGACTATATGTTTTTGAATTTATACTTAAACTGAAATAATCCGCAACGCTCGGCCCGATGTTAGAAAATATATATCTACAACCTTCTTCTTCAAATGATCCATCGCAGGTTTGACTTAACATTTTTGAAGATCCTTTTAGGATTACTTGTTTTTCATTCAATTTCCAGTCCATTACTATTTCTTTACCTTCAGATTTACCTATATTTTTAAGTGAAAAATGATAATATGAACAGTCTTTACATTCTTCATATTCTGAATCTGCTATAATAAAGATAGGATTTTTTGATTTTACTATTGTTTCCCAATCGTTTTTTCTCGTTAAGTAGAGTCCTCTTATTTTTCCATTATCACCAGAAGTAAATATCATTCTTGGTGCTATTAATGTTAGATTATTACTAACTAGAGGTTGTATCACTGCAATATTTATCAAGATTTCTGGTTTACCATAAACTAATTCTCTAATTTCAACACCAATGGGTTCATAAATTGAAGTGATGACCACTCCTATAATAACTGATATTAGGCTTAGTAGCACCCATTTTAATACTCTTTTTAGTGTAACTCTTTCTCCTAGAATCATCATCATCTTTATGAATTAATTACTATTATAACTGTTTTTTGTTACACGACAATTACCTTCACAGAGTTTATAAAAAGAAACTCCTTCAAGACACTTCATGGACTTAGAAAGCCTACGAGCAACAGCAGCACCCCACCTAAGAAAATTCTACCCAAAAATCGTAGACCTAGCATTCTCTGGGACAACACCACCAGAACTCTTCATCGGAGAATACAACTACCCACAAGTCTACGCAGGCATACTTTCACCCACAACCCACGACGAAGAATCAAGCACCTTAACAAAACCAGAACTTTGGTACCAGAAAAAATTTAGCATCAATGATATCCTCTTCCTCAGAAGCACCCTCATCTACGCGCGATTCAAAACACCCATAAAAAACTTTGGAGGAAGACTCGTAGACAACATGCAAGAAGTAAGCATGAGCAGCAAACCAACAGCAGTAAGCTTCGAACTCAAGAAAAAACCACACATGAACCTAGACTTCGATACACGACACCCACCCATAGGCAACGCAGCACCCGTCATAAAAACAACATTAGAAGACAACCCTGTCATACAAAGAAAAATAGATCGATTAGTCAACGACACTGATGTTAAAGCAACAACAGCCATACAAGAGCTCTACACCAGCAACTTTGACGTCACCGATATCATGAAACTTCTATCAGCAGGACTCCTCGGACAGAAAAAAGCAAGAAAACTAACACCCACAAAATGGAGCATCACCGCAGTAGACTCACTCATCAGCAAAGAACACCTCAATAAGATACGAACCTGCCAGCCCATAAACACCTACGAAGTCTACCACCAAGCATACCTAGGAAACCACTATGAAATACTTTTCCTACCAAGAACCTGGAGCTACGAAGTCATAGAACACAGCATCCCCAGCGAAGCATACCCGCAAGGAGGATGGTGGACAGACCATGAAGGCTACAGAAACAGAACAAGCTACGCAACATCTGTCGTAGGAGCATACTACGCCAACAAACTAGCAATCACCGAATACTTACTACGAAAACAACGACAAGCAACCGTCATCATCTTCAGAGAAGTACAACCAACCTACTGGGCACCCTGTGGCGTAGGCATACTACGAGAAACCGTACGCGATGCACTACAACAACCCATGCACACCTTCAACACCTTATCAGAAGCATTACAAGACATACAAACGAGACTACAAACACCCATTAGTAAGTTCCTGAAAAACAGCAAACTCTACCATGACATAAAAGAACAACGAAGCTTACTAGAATACTAAGATTTAGGTTTATAATGGACAACTAATTTACCTTCTACATATTCTGCAATAAAGAAATTATTACCAACCCTTACACATTGCGGATAATTTATATTTATCTGTGTGATAGTACTCGTTCTAGGTCTTAATCTTACTGAAGACTTTGATTCTGCTGTGTCTTTTTCAAAATGTACTTCGGCCACCATTTCTAAAGGGTTTTCTGTGCTCATATTCCTTGCCTGCGTATCATGTACTAAACAAAAATCTACTCGTTCTATTTTTCTCACTAAAATTTCCGCTAAACTGGCCTGATCAACACTTAACCTTCTAGGCACGTAAAGATTCATACCACTTAATAGGATATACATACTATTTGCTACTGACTCATTTTTTCTAGCCATTATTTACTCCCTTAAATCAGACAATCCTAAAACAATCAGACCTGCACCGAGTAAAAATGCACCCACCAAAATACCTGCAGTCACAAACTGCATTACTACAGCATACGTGCTAGAAAATGATAAGATAATAAGACCAGCAACAACCATTAAGATTAGACCTGCAATAAATTCTGTTAACGCTTTCATAGGAAAACCCCCGATTTGTAACTATTCATCAATGGTTTCAATATAAAAAGGTTTCTTTTTTTACCCCCAAAACGCAAAGCTTTAAAAATAGCTTAAAACTGAACAAAAATATGACTTCCATTTACACACTTAAACAAGAGAATCCTGAGTTAAAACACGCCTGGCAGCAACGCATGATTGCCTGGAGACAGGAACCTGTCATCGTACGGCTTCCCAAACCCACAAGAATAGACAGAGCACGAGCACTAGGCTACAAAGCAAAAAAAGGCTACTTCGTCGTACGCGTCAAAGTACCCCGCGGCGGACGCATGAGAGAAAAATTCCATGGCGGACGCATGACTAGTAAAATGCGACGCATGAAAGTACTCGACATGAATTATCAAACTGTTGCAGAACAACGAGCAAACAAACCTTATGCTAATGCAGAAGTACTCAATAGTTATTATTTAGCACAAGATGGAAGACATTACTGGTACGAAGTCATCCTTGTTGACAGAACACTCGTCAGCAACTACCCCAGCATGGGATGGCTAGAAAACAGCAGAGGAAGAGTCAACAGAGGACTAACCATTTCTGGAAGAAAATCACGAAGCTTACTCGGCAAAGGAAAAGGCTACGAGAAAATGCGACCCAGCAAACGCGCCAACAAATGGCGAAGACTATTACGAGCACACTCGTAACTTTTTTATTTATTCTCTCGGTGGAAGATTTCGAGAAATAGTAATTTTAAACGCTTTACCTGAAGAACGTAAACGATTAAAAAAAAGAAGCACACCTAAAATAAGCAAAGGAGATAATGCCAACAAAACAGCAAGAATCATGGGGGAGAACAATGATACTAACACCCGCCACTTCAAACGCAACAAATTCGTACCGAAAACTCTTAGTTTAGACAACAGCGTAAATACTACAACAACCATTAACACATAACTATACAACAACAATTCCTGCCACAAAGGTATGTTATAGATCATTAGTCATAAAAAAGAAAAAAAGGGTATATAACCCTTATGAAAAAGAAGATTATTTGGCATCAGAAATGCCAAACTCCTGCAAAATATGCCTGAATGGTGGTTCATCAGGAATATCCCAAACACCAACGACGAAACGAGCATTGTTATAACCCATAATCAACGCAGGATCGCGATCCGGAGGAGGAATATTCTTCACTTCAGTTTTCCAATCACTCTGACTTGGACGCCACAACGTCCAAAAAACAGGACTTGTCAATAAACCTTCAGTATCATAAAGTTTCACCTGATCAGACAAGTCACCATACCGTGCACGGTCTATAACCCTGCCTAGTATAGGATCACTTGAAATCTCGGCACGCAATTGATAAGTCATCGTTTCTGCTTCACGACGAGCACAACGCATCTTCTCCGGCAATGGTGGCACCTTTACAGAAACCTTGATATCACACATTCTTGACTGACTATACTGAACTGTAGTACTGCTTAATCCTCTTTTATCAACCACTTCAATCTCTTCTACATTTGTACTTGCAGCAACAAAAAGTGGAAGAACAAGTGGCTCTGTTAGTTGCGCTTCTTCTCTATTAATTCCTGTCCATACCTTTTCAATACTTGGACCCGTCAATGAAAATATTTCTGGTGATACTCGCTGATAAACTGCCATCACCCCTAAACGCATATATTCTTGAGCAAGACGATAAATTGTTTTACCCCATGCTTCCCGTTCACTATCAAAAGGACTAGTACCTAACAATCTTTCAATACCAGCACAGATTTCCATACGCCTAGATTCCATTTTTTCCACTTTTCCTAGACTATACTTATCTAGAGCCCCCTTCAACGACAAAACTCCTGTTACACATTTTACCATATTTTCAACCTCCCCTATTATTCTATCCGCTTGAACATTATTTCCAACGCAGGATCAAACGGCAATTCCCGCATTAGTCTTCTATAAGGAATAAAACGACCAAAACCTGTAACACCCCTTTTCACATCAGTACCTGCCAAATCAACCTTTTCAACATGGACAATATGACTGCACAAAGAAGTAGTATAGCACCACGACTTACTCGCACGCAACCGTCTTCTGGCTAATGCATCAGCACACGTCAAATGCAATAAGAAAGGACCCTCACCTAAAGCATCAAACATCTCTAGATATTCGCCTATTTTTGATTGTTCATTGTCACTTAGTGTTGCATCAATAGTCTTACACAATTCTTCCATATATCCCTTCTCTTTCATCTGCAAGTCACCATGAAAAGGAATATTTTTTCTAATATTCTTCTGAACACGCCGCATCACTGCAAGCTGAGACTGCACATCCCTTTCAAGACCCTGATATAAACCATGCACCCATTTTTGCAAACGATGCTGAACATCTTTTATATTATATCTTCCTTCACCCTCAAAACGAGACTCAACAACACAAGATTCTTCTTCAGTCCAAGAATTACCACCACAATCAGACTTCCCCACATTTCTTGTACCCTGCCCAAAGCCTTCATGACAATGATAACAAAGACTCATGCAGCACCCCGAACCTTTTTTACCAGATCAACATACGAATCACTAATAGAATTACCTAAGTTCAGACGATTACGCCAAGCCATCACCTGACGCTCTGTAGGTGCTTCTACCTCAACAAACTCACCAAGGCCATCAACAACATCCAAACTGATTCTTGTATGCATATTTCCTACAGGACAATACGTATCACGAGTCTTTTGATAAGCAATGCCACCCAAAGAATCCCGTAACAACTGATATCCTCGTGGTGTTAAAGGCACATTTTTCTCCGGACGCTTATTTACCAAACTAGGCTGACGATTACCTTTCCATGTAAGCTCATAACTATCATTTGTCTTTCTTACACGAACCTTGCCCGTCTGACCGACAAACAATTCTTCAGCATCTACTACATGATTCTCTTCCCGCTGCGTGCCCAAAGCAACCGTACGAAATTTCCGTAAATGATCACGAATGCGTTGATGGTCAGCAATGAACTTCCCTTCAATTTCACAACCTTCAGCCCTAACTAAATGTTCACACACATACGCTACTCTCTGATCAAGAGTGCAAGCTGGTACGTGCACGATATCACAACCTAAACGTTCATACACCTCAACCAACCTATCATGAATTCTTTTTGCCTTCTCAGGAGATTCACGACGAGCATGATCCTGCTTATAGGGTAAAGGTTCCAAGAAAAAGACAGTTTCATATCCCGCAGCACTAATTTCTGAAGTAAGCCTTTTTTCCATATCAAGCCCGCCCAGCTCAGCATATGCAATGATATCAATCAATGAACGATCCAGAAACGCTGTTTGTTCATCATACCAGTCGTGCTCAAAAGCTACCTGAACACCAATAACTTTTTCCTCAAAACTTGCTAAATCCAACCAAGGAACTTTTGGAACATAGGACTGATCATTTGATTGTAGCAGTAATTCTTGTTCGATAACAAAACGTGGAGCCTCAGGAACAATATGAAAACCCTTCTCTTGCAACTTTCCTAACAATGTTGTTTTACCCGTACAAGGACCACCCGTAATAACTGCTTTCATTTTGCGACCTCCGTTAACCTTTTATATCAAAGCGTTGTATAAAATAAATAAGTAACTGTATAAAAAATAGGCAAAGCGTTGTACCATGCTCACCAAAGAACTTACCACCCACATACTGGATTTTGTACGACAACAACCACGAACCATCAACGACTTAGCACAGCACCTCAAAAAAAACTGGAGAACAGCAGACCGCTACGTAGAAACCATCACCCAAGAAACGGGCCTGATAAAAACAACGACCTTCCGCGGAGGAACACGAGGAGCACTCAAGATAGTCTACTGGAACGCACTAGAAACCACGAAAGGAACACAATACCAAGAACGACTATTACAACGCATCCTGAAAGGAACAAAAAAAGAAGACTTTTCACCCTTCGACATCTACCAATTCTGCACACCAGAAAAACGACAAGCCTACCACGAAACAGACGAATACCAACTATCACCCGCAGTACGCTTCGAAAACCTGATCACAACAGCACGAGAACAAATACTCTTCTTCTCCGGGAACGTCAGCTGGACAGAATTTGACAACCATATTTACCAAACCCTAGAACACCTCGCAAAAAAACGAATAAAAATAAACATTATCACCCGTGTTACGTTCATAGAAAAAGAAAAAATAACCAAGCTATTAACCATCAACCAGCGAGTAGGATGGGACGCCATAAGCATACGACACCAAGAACAACCACTACGAGGCATGATCATTGACAATGAATTAACATCACTCAAAGAAGTATTCAAACCAGAAAATTACCGAGAACAAGAACTCAAGAAAAAAACATTCCTCTTCTACCTTATCAAAGACAAAAACTGGATAACCTGGCTACAAAAAGTATTTTGGCACCTATGGGAAAACAGCATCGACGCACAAGAACGACTAGCAACCCTAGAAACCGTGAAAAACTTAACCGTTCCCAAAACTTATAAAGCAACCAAAAACAACAAGAAACAATGATACCAGAAAAACTCTTCGAACAAGCACGAGAAAAAATAGAAGCATCAACCAAACCCATTATTTTCTTTGATGAAGACGGCGACGGACTAGCAAGCTACGCACTCATAAAAAAACATTACAACAAAGGCATAGGCATAGGACTACGCACGAACAATGACAATATGATCTACATAAGAAAAATACAAGAACACCAACCCGACTTAGTCATCACTTTAGACAAACCCGGCATCAGCCAAGAACTCATCGATCAGATACACCAACCCGTCATCGTCATTGATCACCACCCACCCAACGAACTCAAAGGAGTCATTAACATCAACCCACGACTCTACGACACCACAGATACACGACCAACAACACACTGGGCATACCATCTCGTAGGAGAACCACAACAACACGCATGGATAGCAGCAACAGGTATTGTCTACGACTACTTCTTACCTGACGAAGCATTCCTGAAAAAATTTCCCTACCCAGAACTCTTCAACAACGCAACAACACTAGAAGAAGCACGCTACAACCAACCTATAGGAACACTCGTAAAAATATTCCTTTACCTTCTCAAAGGAAGCATACAAGAACAACAAAAATATGTAGAACTATTCCTCACCATCAAAGAACCTTACGAAATATTACAACAAACAACACTTGAAGGGAAAAAAATATGGCAAAAATACCAAGAACACGAAAAAGGTTATCAAGAAGCACTCCAACAAGCATTACAACAACCCACAGAAAAAAACTATTACTTCTACAAACTACCCAAAACAGAAACAAGCTACACTAGCCCTTTAAGCAACGAACTATCCTACCGACTAACTGTACCTTACATTATTCTTACACGAGAAAAAGAAGGCTACATGGTATTCAGCTTCAGAAGCAAAAAAGGATACAAAATACTACCCTTCGTAGAAGCAGCACTCAAAGAAGCACCCGGAGCAACCGGCGGAGGACACGACCAAGCATGCGGAGCCTATGTGCCAAAACAACACTATGAAATATTCATAAAAAAAGTATTGGAACAACTCTGACATGAGACACAACTTGACCCATCTTGAAATAATGCATAGAAGACATAGTCCGTTTCGTATACTTTTTGCAGAACGTCTTTTGCGACATCATCTTACTTTAGAAGAAGCAGCTCAAGCAACCTATAACCCCCACCAAATAAGAAAAACATTCACAAGCCTTCATGATACTAAAGTCTTTTTGGATATATCTGCGGCTGTGCCTATCGTTCAAACTACTTCATCCGAAGGGAAACAACTTTTCCTTGATGCTTTATCCTACCGTACTATTCCTGTACTCTTGGGAGATGAAGAACTTGCAAGAACTGTAAGAAAAAAAGCAACCGATCTTCTTACACTCTATCAACAAGGATTAACAACATTGGTTGAATGTGATAATCTTAGAGTCATACCTGCGCTAGAACAAGAACTTTCCGATTTTTTTTCTGCTCATCGTAAAAACGCACGTTATGCTCGTCATTATGGTCATTCTGATCTAGTTATAGCAACAAGAGAGATATTTGCTTACACCACATTTATTGACTCTTTAATTGAACAGCTCAAAGAAAGAGGATTTGTTACATCCTACGAAAAGAGACCAGAACCAGGAATCCTTGAAAACTTTTTTGTACTTGCTTCTAATAATCTTTCTTTAACCATTAGTCCTTCCAATAAAGATATTGTACTCACAGCAATGCAATATTCACTTGAACACTCTCAAGAAAAGACAGCCATCTTAACAAGAGACTATGAACTTCTTCTTGTGTTCGAAAGGCTTTATGACTATGTACACCACAATCCACAAATCTTCCCAGCTGTAAAAGAAAGGCCACTCCCCCTTCAGGGAATATTCTTTACTGCTTATGGAGGGAATAGACTACTACCTCGGCCTAATTCTACTACTCTAAAACAATACGAGCATCAACAATGCGCAACGAGTCACCCTCAACTAATAAAGGATTAATATCTAACTCAAGAATATTAGGAAACTTTTTCACCAACTGAGAAAGTTTAACCATAACTTTCACTATTTTATTTATATCAGCCTTTTTACCACCACGAACACCCTCCAACAACTTAAAGACCTTCAAACCCTGCAACATACTTAACGCTAACTTTTCATCAACAGGACACAAACGAACAGCAACATCCTTCAAAACTTCTGTATAAATATCACCCCAACCAACAACCAGTGTATGACCAAACGTAACATCCTTCTTCAAACCCAACAACAAACACGTACCCGAAGAAAAAGGCTCAACCATAACACCCTGAGACGTACGAATAGCCATCAATTTATCAAAAGCAACCTTCAACTCATCCTCAGAATGAATATTTAACATAACACCACCAACATCAGACTTATGCAAAATATTATCACTCACCACCTTAGCAGCAACAGGAAAACCAATCTTACGAGCAAAATCACAACAAACAAAAAAGCTAGAAGAAACTACACGCGGAGAAACAGGAAAACCATGCTTTTCCAAAAAAACTTCAGCCTCACGCTCAGCCATCACCCTCATTTTTCTACAAAGAACCTATAACTATATAAAAAGCTTATGCCTACTCTACATTATCCATGAAAATAATCATCCTACTCTTCTTACCACTCCTCTTAGCAGCACTACCTGCAACTACCACTACCGACGTCACCATAGAAGGAACATTCAAAGCAACAACAACCAACCAAGGAATTATCAACGCAGAACTTTACTACCACCCACCCACCAATGAACAACAAAGAGTACAAGAACAAAAAACCTACGCAACACCTGCAGCACGCATAACACAACAAGCAACAAGCACCTATATCTGGCAAGAACCTATCACTACCACTTACACTTTTGGAACGCGACAAACCATTACCAACAATCACTACGAATCACAACTACATTTTATTACTTACCCAGCAATTGTACCGGAAAATCTACGAAGCTACACGCACGCAACAGAAAAAATAGATATCACACCCGCAATAACCCAACAAGCACAAACATTTCTTACCACGGATGATACTTATCTTATTGTCCACAACATCGCAAACTGGGTAAAAAATAATATTAATTACAGCCTTGACACACTCACTGCACAAGCAACCTACCCCAGCAGCTGGGTTTACGAAAACAAACGAGGAGTATGCGACGAAATAACCAACCTTTTCATAAGCATGGTACGAAGTATAGGCATACCCGCACGATTCGTCACTGGGCTAGTAAAAACCAACGAAACCTACAGCGGCCACGGATGGGCAGAAGTATACTACCCTGACCAAGGATGGGTACCCTACGACGTCACCTTCGGAAACTACGGATGGATTGACAGCAAGCATATTATTATCCACGAAGACCCTGACCCAGGAACAGCAGGAATAACCTACCAATGGACAAACAATAACCATGTAGAAGAGACAACGCTCAACATACAAGCAATAACCATCCAAGAACAAGGAGAAGCAACAAGCCCCTTTACCATCAGCGCAACACCACTCAACAACCATGCACGATTCGGAAGCTCCGTACCCCTCATTGTCAGCATTACCAATAACGAAAACTATTACCATAGCGCACAAGTAACTGTCACCACAGCACCCGGCATAAAAGAAGACAACCAACAAATCATAGCACTACCACCACGAATAACAAAAAATCTCTACTGGACACTCACCCTACCAGAAAATCTTGATACCAACTACCGCTACACTGCAATGATAGAAATCCAAGACCAGTACGAACAAACAACACGCAACACTATCAGCTACGAAAAAGAAGCAGCTTATACCACAGCAACAGAAGCAGAAAACTATATTGCACAACAAAAACAACCACAAGAAAAAAAACCGTTTGAAAAAATGACTATTACTTGTTTACCTGATAAAGACTACTACTATGAACAACAATCAGCAACCATTACCTGCGAACTCAACAATCAAGGACCAGCAACAACACTAACAACATGCCTCCTTGCGACCTGCAAAGAACAAGCACTACAAGAACGACAAAGCATAACCATAACCTATAACTTAGCACAAGCCATCAACGGAAGAATACCCTACACTATAAGCAACGAAGAACACACAACTGTAATAATCATACCCCTCAACGTACAACCTGTACCCTACCTTACTATCACACTACCTAATGAAACCTATGACTATAATAAAAACATTGCACTACCCATAACCTACCAACCCAACACAGACATTTACAACTTCACCATCACAACACGCCACTTCTCTTACACTGACGAACGAATACAACAACAAGGAACCATTATCTTAGAAACTAACACAAAACAACTCATCAACGGACTACCCCTAATAATCACTTACCAAGACCACCAAGGAAAAAACTACCAACAAGAAGACTATTATACTTTTCAAATAAAAAACCTGAGCAGATGGGCAAAAATAAAGATATGGGCTTATAATATATTCCACTAATAGGTCTTAGCAGCATACAATAACGTTTTTGCAGGCTTACTACAAATAGCACAAGGACACTCTTTAATAGCTTCCATATCAGAACCAAAACCTTCCAAACCTTCTTCAATAGCACCAACCTTATCATAACACTCACGACTGTCACACCAAGGTAAGCGAGAAATTTTCTTATTAGCAAGATTTTTCTTTATATCGGCAATATTCGCAGCATCACTAAATTGTGTATCCAACATGTCCTGAGCGCGTTTTAACATATCCTTTTGCATACTAACTAACATCTGTTTTACCTCACCAGCAGCCTTACTCATCAACACGTTATACTTTTCTAAAGTATCTCTCCGTACCATAACAACACTCTTATTCTGAATATCCTTAGGACCAATCTCTACACGAATAGGAACACCCTTAATTTCATACTCGTAAAACTTCTTACCTGGAGTAATATTACGATCATCCAACTTTGCAACAATACCTTCATCAGAAAAACTCTTCAAAACCTTCCTTGCCTCAGCCAATACTTCCTTTTCCTCACCTTTCTTCCAAATAGGAACAATAACAACTTTCAAAGGAGCAATATTTGGAGGAAGTACTAAACCATGATCATCACCATGAACAATAATTATGCCACCTAATAAACGAGCACCATTACCTGTACATAACTGCCACACATGCTGCTCCTTACCTGAAGCATCCTTAAACTTAATATTAAACTTTTTAGCATACGCCTGACCGAGATTATTCACCGAACCATTCTCCATCACGCGAGCCTCAGGAGTAGTCGTATAATACTCAACAGCACCCACAGCACCAGGGAAACATTCCCAAATAGGTTTCTTCACCTTAAAGGCAGGAAGCGCACACCAATTAAAAATTGTATCATAAAACTCCATATGCAAATCCATCTCTTTATTCGCATCCTCCATAGATGCATGTGCTGTATGAATCTCATGCCAAACCGTAATTTCACGCGTACGAATTAATGGTTTGGTTTGCTTCGTTTCATAACGATAACTATTGACTGTCTGATAAATCCTCAAAGGAAGTGTATTATGTTCACGAATCCACAAAGCAAACATCGGATACATTGCAGGCTCACCCGTAGGACGCAAGATACCCTGAACTTTATTATCACTACCTGCAATAACCTTATACCCTTCCGTCTTAAAACCAGCCCACCAACTTTCATTCTGTTCAGCATAAGAAATAGGGACAATAAGTGGGAAATACATCTCTTCAATACCTGTACCTTGAAACAAATTATCCCAAAACTGCTTAAGATTCATCATCACCTTATACCCGTAAGGCTTCCAAACAGCAGCACCCTTAATATCAAAACGATCATCAATGAGATCAGCAGCAGTAACTACCTGACTATACCACAAAGGCAAATCACTCTTCTTTGCACGCAACGTATTTGCCTCAAAATCAAACTTTTCTTCCTTAACCATAAACAACCAACATATAAGAAGCTTATAAAACTTTTCTGTAAGAACTATGCCTGCTCTTTTAGCATTTTCTTATACATCTTCTGACTCTCACGAATATCCTGCAACGCCTCCCTACGACCAGCAATCTCCAAAATCTTACACTTCTTACCCTGCAACTCCTTATACGTCTCAAAAAAATGCTTCAACTCCGTCATCTGATGACGAGGAATATCAGAAATATTCTTCAATTCAGCACAACGAGGATCACCATTATACACACCAATCAACTTCTCATCACGCTCATCACCATCCAACATACGCATAACACCAATAATCCTGACCTCAGCCAATGTCATAGGAACAACAGACTCACTCGTCAAAATAACAATATCAATAGGATCACCATCAAACCACAACGTTTGCGGCAAAAAACCATAATCGCCTGGATAATGAACAGCAGCATACAAGAAACGATCCAGCTTCAACAAACCAGACTTCTTATCCAGTTCATACTTCAACTTAGAATTTTTAGGGATCTCAATAATAGCATTAACTATCTCTGGTGACTTATCACCCAAACCAACTGTATGCCAAGGATTGTTTGCAGTCATACACCAAAAACAGCAAAAAGCGTTTAAAAGTTTAACTGTATGAAACATACATCTTTTACTCCAGAAAACCTTAAAAGAAGCAAATAAGCCTTAAGAACTGTGAAAAAACAACGCATCTACAAGTTTTACCGAGAAGACTTCGGAAAATTACCCGTCACGGTAGACCACATGAACCTCAACTTCGACCTACATGATGACCACACGACGGTAGAAGCAACAACTACGTTCACCAACCTGAACAAGCCACTAAAAAAACTAGAACTCAACGCAAAAACATTAACCATACAAGATATTCACTGCAAAGAAACACCCATAACCTTCATCTATGACCAACCCAACGACAAAATAATTATTACGTTCACCCAACCCATCAAACAACGACAAACATTCCATATCACAACCAAAACCACTTGCAAACCCACAAAAAATATCTTAGAAGGAATCTACTACGACAGAACACCTGAAGGACAACCACCCACACAAATAACCCAATGCCAACAATGGGGATTCCAACGCATCGTACCTTGCCTCGATGACATGACAGCAAAATGCACCTACACCACGACCATCACCGCAGACAAACGCTACAGCCACCTCATCAGCAACGGAGACATCAGCATACCACGAAAAGAAAATAATGGAAAAGCAACCATAACCTATGATAATACTAAGACACCCATGGCACCCTACCTCTTCTTCCTAGGAGCAGGAACCTACGACAGCCACCAAAAATACCTAGAATACCCTGACGGAACCATCATCACCCTAGAACTCCTCCTCTACCCCGGAACAGACAAAACAGCAGCACAACACGCACTCAACATACTTCACGACAGCATACAATGGATACACATCTACACAGGACCAGAACCAACCCAACAACCTGAACAAAGAAAAAAGCTATGGGAACTCATCAAACAACGGGAACAACAAAAACACGAAGGAAAAAATATTGCAACCATCAGAAAAGAAATCAAAACACTAGCACATACTATCAAACTTGGCTACCAATACACAGGAAAAATCTACAGAGAAATAGGCATGCAAAACTCAGACTTCGGAGGCATGGAAAACGTAGGCAACACAACCATAACTGCCAACAGAATAGTACCCTACCCTGACATGACGGACGGAAGATACGAATATATGATACGCGTAAAAACACACGAATTCTACCACAACATCAACGGATCAGAAGTCACCGGAAAAAGCCCCTACGAAATATGGCTCAACGAAGCAGTAACTGTGCACATAGAACAACAACACCACGCATGGCTGTTCGGAGAAGGCTACAGCAGACTCGGAATTATTCACACGATTATATCACCCGCAGGAGGAACACTCCAAGAAGACGCTGGCTTAACCAGCATGGCCATAGAACCAGAAGGATTTAACGACACGAACGAACTCATAACATCTATCACCTACGTCAAAGCACCAGAATTCATCAACATGATAGAAACAACGATAGGAAAAGAAGCATTCAACAAAGGACTAAGCAACTACTACAAAAAATTCAAACACGCTAACGCAACACGCTACGACTGGATACACAGCATGGAACAAGCAAGCAAGAAAAAACTAACAACTATGGCAGAACAATGGCTCACTACCACTGGCTATCCCTACGTCCAAGCAACCAGCAAATATGACCGCAAGAAAAAAACACTCACTCTAACTATCAAGCAAATAACACCAGAAAAGAAAGCACGAACATTCCCCTTCCCCATAGCAGTATTTGACGAACAAGGAAAAAAAACACACGAACAACTCTATATTATAAGCAAACCACAACAAAAAATAACTATCAAAACAACAAAACCAGGATTCATCAGCATGAACAGAAATTACGCAGCCTACATCAAACTACAACAAACCATCACTGAAGAAGAACTCATCAAACAAATCAACCACGACGATGACGCAGCAAACAAATACCTAGCATTCTACAACCTCTTCAACCAAGAAAAAGAACGACTACTAAAAAACCCTGCAGCACCACCAAGAAAAGAACTCCTAGAAATTTATTACCAACAACTCGTAAAACAAGAACACTGGAAAAACTACGGAGGATACCTCTACATCCTACCTGAAGCAGTAGAAAACAAAGAATACCAACACGACTACAAAAAACTCTACGAAACGAAAAAGAAAATACACCAATCACTCGCAACAACCTACGAACAAGAACTCACAAAACTCTACCAGCAAGCAACCATTGCCAGCAAAGAAAACGATTATCTAACGACACACGTAGTCAATATCAAACAACGACACATAAAAAACGTTATCCTCAGCATCCTAGGAACACTCAATAAACCAAGCATACACCACCTCATCAAACAACAATACCAACAAGCAAACAACCCCACAGACAAACTCGCAGCATTTATACAATATATCAATAGCAACGCACCCGACAAACAAGCAATTATCAAAGACTACGAACAACAAGCACAAAAAAACCTCCTATTATGGGAAAGCTACCTAGGAGCACTAGCAAACAACAACAGTGACGACGCCATACACCTCATACGACAAGCAGCACAAACAAAAAACTTTCACATTGAACAAACCAATGACCAACGAGCACTCTATGAACTATTTGCCAACAACAAGAAAAAGAGCCTACAAACAACAGAAGGAAGAAAACTCTTAGAAGAAGTCATTATACAACTAGCAAGTATCAACGAATACAGCACGAACAGAGTACTCAAAGTACTTGGCAATATAGAACACATGCCAGCAGCTTACCACGAACCACTCGTACAACTCTTACTCAACATACTCAAAGCAACGACACCAGAAAAACACCCCAGTGTCTACAACACTACGAAGAAGATACTCTTAGGATTGCAACAAGCAAGAAAACATTATGAAAAAGAACACGGGAAAATATCTTTTTCACTACTCCATGATTAGCCGAATTCTTTTTATATATACTTTTATTTTAGTTTTTAATGAGGAAAAAGAGAAAGAATGAATCTGACTGTATAAATATTCGTACTTTATATGAGAAAGCTCAGGACTCTGCAGAACATTATAACACTATGACATGGTCTCTTATTTCAATCCTTCTTGTAGGTTCACTTACTATTTTTTATTCTGCTTTTGAGATAGTAAGAACACCTTTTATTAGATTTATATTTTTCTCAGGTGGTTTATTCATTTTAATTTATTTTCACCATTTGTTTATTCGGGCTGATATTATTAGACTATTTAATTATAAGGTGTGTCAAAAAATAGAAGAAAATTATTTTTCTTTAACAATGAAGAAGCTGAAGTTCCAACCTTTGTTGCATTCTACTTTGGCTAATAAAATACTTAAAGATTCTTTGTTCAGTGGTATTCATTATATACTTATTGGCCTATTTATTATAACAATTTTGTTTATGATAGGAGTTGCATTTCGATCTTCTTGGAATTGTATTGCACAATTTATTGTTTTTATTGGCGGTTTAGTATTTCTTCTATACCAATTGAATGTGTTGTTTAACCTACGTGAAAAAATAAATAGACTAAATAACCAAGTAGATGAGTTATTTAAATGAGGAAGCTCGGATTTGAACCGAGATCACGGAGTCCCGAACCCCGTATCCTAACCAAGTTAGACTACATCCCCGCAAACCAACTCCTTTTCAGCACGATTTATAAACATTATGAGCAATAAAACTTTTAAAGCAATGCCTACCACTGATTATTATGCAAGTATTATTCTTTATCAAATACCTTATCATTGGGGTACTAACGTTCATCATCCTCGATAGTCTATGGTTAGGACTATTCATGAAAAATTACTACTTCCAACACCTCAAAAACGTTGCACCTATTAAAATAAACCTTGCCCTAGGATTCTTTGTGTATCTTATTGCTGTCATAGGATTTTTACTCCTCATAGGACCACAAGCAACCTGGCAACAAGCACTCCTTAAAGGTGCAATTTATGGTTTCTCTATCTACGCCGTCTATGACTTGACTAATCTCGCATTTTTTAGCGGGACTTGGCCTGTTATCCTCAGCATCATTGACATTTGCTGGGGAACCTTCGTTCTTAGCATGGTAAGTTTGATGATAAGCATCTGGTAAACAATTACTATTTCATAAACTATTTAAACAATTCAGCCATTAAGAAACAATCATGGCACGATGTGAACGCTGTAATAGTGCAAGTATTTTTCTCAAAAACGAAGGGAAAAAACCAGCACCCCTAAGAAAAGTGTACAAATGTTCTAATTGTGGTAACGAATGGAAAATAAAATAGGTCTTGTTGTTCATTTCCTTTAAAAAGGGGTAATTTAGCCTATTTCATATGACATCCTTACTTACCACATCAACAAGAATTAGACTACCACCACGCCAAAGAATAAGAGACTTAGCACGAGTACAACAACCAGATCGCATAGTCCTGGCAGAATTACCTTTAGGATCACTTGTGGAATTTGAAGGTGCTCATCCTCTTTCACAATATCTTCTAAGAATGGGAAGACATTTAGGAGTACCACAAGTAATGCTCTGGCTTGACAGAGAACATACCTGTGCCATTGGAGGTCTCGATGCGATTACCACAACAACTTTCTCTGGTAGTCATATGTCTATTGAATATGGAATTATAGTAAAAGGGCAAAATTATGTACTACCCACTTTTCACTATGACGGGCAAGGTCATACATCATTAGATCATTCTAACAAACGTTTTGAACCCTATACAAAGTTGTGGCTC